>SLOR01000345.1 GCA_007132395.1 Bacteroidales bacterium | reverse complement strand
TAAGAAAAAAATATGCTGACTCTTACTTCCTTAAGCATGGATAGTGCTAACTTTACCTGATGATTTTCCCGGGTTTGGGAAAAAAAACGTAGGTTTGCAAGTTGAAACATATTGAAAGTTGCAAAAGGCAATGCAGGCAAACAGAAATATCTTACAAATAATAAATTTATACAGATGAAGCTCTTTTTCCGAAAAACGGTTGTTTTTGTTTTTTTACTGGCTGTAGTATCCGGTTCTAATGGGTTTGCACAGGGTTCGGACCCCATCTATGATGATTTGCTTGGGCAGGACCGGGTAAACACCATTACTACTGCTGTCCCTTTTTTAATGATTGCACCCGACGCCAGGTCAGGTGCCATGGGTGATGTGGGGGTTTCCACAAGGCCCGATGCCAATTCCATGCACTGGAATCCGGCCAAATATGCCTTTGTCGAACAGGATATGGCTTTATCGCTGAATTATACTCCCTGGCTCAGAAATTTGGTTAACGACATTAATCTCTCCTATCTGAGTGGCTATAAGCGCATTGACGATATGCAAACGGTGGCTGCATCGCTGGTGTTTTTCTCCTTGGGAGATATCCAGTTTACCGGTGAGGCAGGAGAAGATCTCGGAGTGTATCGCCCCAGCGAGTTTGCCATCGACGTGGCTTATGCACGAAAGTTGAGTGAAAATTTCTCAGGGGGTATTGCTGTACGCTATATTCACTCTAATCTTACGCAAGGACAGGATGTAGGCTCGCAACCCACCAATCCCGGCTGGGCGCTGGCAGCAGATGTATCAGCCTACTACCAGAGAGAACTGGACTGGAGAAGAACCCCGGCAACCTTTTCTGCTGGAATTAATATCTCCAACATCGGTAACAAAATATCCTACTCCGACGATATCAATGCCAACTTCATTCCCATCAATTTGCGCCTGGGGCCTACCCTCCGCCTTGATTTGGATGAATTTAACTCCATTGCTTTCAGTCTTGATTTGAATAAACTAATGGTGCCCACACCGCCCATATACCTTAGGAATGAAGACGGAGAAGTAGTGAGAGACGACGACAATAACCTGGTAATTGCCAGAGGGCAAGACCCTAACCGCTCGGTTGTGGCTGGTATGTTTGGTTCCTTTACCGATGCTCCCGGTGGATTCAGTGAAGAACTAAATGAAATAACCTATGGAATGGGTATTGAATACTGGTACGACAGGCAATTCGCCATTAGGGGTGGTTACTTTCACGAACACCAAACCAAAGGAAACAGAAAGTTCTTTACCCTTGGACTTGGGCTGAAGTATAATGTATTCGGGCTGGATTTCTCCTATATCATTCCTGTTATGCAAAGAAGCCCCCTGGAAAATGTATTGCGTTTCTCTCTTACCTTCGACTTTGATGCCATTGCTGCTCAGCAGGACAGAGGACAGTAGTAAAGTTGAGGTTAAGGCTTAGGCTGAGCGGAGTCCCGGGACGGAAAGTATTAACGAACAAGATTGAGCAGCTTCCTGCATCCAGCCTTTTAGAATATCAAAGAACATACGCTAGAAAAAATAATTGCCGGTTGCAGGTTCTACCTGTAACCGGTTTCGTTTTGGCGAGAAGTAATAGCGCAAGATTGTATCAGGCTTTATGGAACTTCACCCGAAGTGGATTTGTTTTATTAATTTTGCGCGAAAGCGGGGGGAGGTCAGCAGGGAAATACCGGGGGAAAAAGTACAAATTATCAAATACGACATCCATGATAAATATAAAAGTTGGTTTTGGATACGATGTGCATCGCCTGGAAGAAGGTTATGCTTTTACCCTGGGGGGCTTGGAAATTCCTTTCGAAATGGGTTCTGTGGGGCATTCCGATGCCGATGTTCTTATACATGCCATTATGGATGCGTTGCTGGGAGCGGCAGGTATGCGCGATATAGGTTACCATTTTCCGGATACCGACCCAGCCCTGAAAGGCATAGACAGCAAATTGCTACTTGAAAAAACCATCAACTTGATTGACGACAAAGGCTACAGCATCGGTAATATTGATGCCACCATTTCTTTACAAAAACCCAAAATTGCGGCCTACATCCCGCAGATGCAGGAAGTTTTGGCTGGTATTATGGGGATTTCCGCGGAGGATGTTTCCATCAAGGCTACCACCACCGAAAAGCTCGGCTTCGTAGGAGAGGGAAGAGGAGTGGCAGCACAGGCCGTGGTGTTGATATATAAAAAATAGATTTATGCAAGACTCATTACCTGGAAGCAAAACCCAGAACACTGAGGAGAACATGCATCCTGTTGTACGTTGGGTATTACGCCACGACAGTTGTTTGTACTTTAATATCCTTTATATCGGACTGGCAGTGGTGCTTAGCATTTGGCTGGGGCTATTCTGGTTGGTGGCAGTGGTGTCTGTACATGCGATACTGGAATTTTTCAGGCAGTATTTTATGAGTCGTAAATTCGGTTATGCTTTACTGGAATCGCTCTGGGAACTGAAACTGGATATGGGGTTGATCATATTTGCCTTTTGGCTTTCGGTATATCTTGATTTTATTTTTGGCATGGCAGGACTTTCAGCCGGAGCCAGGGTGGTGGCACAAACCGGGGGGCGGGTGGCACAGGCCGGTACACGTGCTGCTGCATGGCAGCGTATTATAAGGGGTGTTTTTATTACCCTGGACGATGTGGGGCTGGCCTTTAAGGCACTTAGAAGAAAGAAGGATAAAAAGCAGCAAGCAGGTTATGCCGATGAGGCAGGGTTGAAACTTTCATGGGTGCAACCCTATGGAACAGGCGACTTGTTCAGTATATCATTCCTGGGAGTATTTCTTGTGCTTTTATTCTTTGCACCCCTGATTACAGGCTACGACTACGCAACGGTGTGGAGCATGATTTCCGGAGAACTGAAACCTTTTCCCTGATTATCTCCTTAAAACAAAATTTTCACCCAGGTACACTCTTCGCACCTGCTCATCGTTGGCGAGCTCTTCGGCGTTGCCGGCCTTGAGGATAGAGCCTTCAAAGAGCAGATAGGCCCTGTCGGTAATATTGAGCGTTTCATGTACGTTGTGGTCGGTGATTAGTACACCGATGTTTTTCTCCTTTAGCTTACTCACGATGGTTTGGATGTCCTCCACGGCAATGGGGTCTACACCGGCAAAAGGTTCGTCGAGCAAAATAAAGCTTGGGTCAACGGCCAGCGAGCGTGCAATTTCGGTTCTTCTTCTTTCTCCCCCCGAAAGGGTTATCCCTTTGCTTTTTCTGATTTGCTGCAAGCCAAACTCATCCAGCAGGGTTTCCAGCTTCTCGGCCTGCTCGTATTTGGTTTTGTCGGTAAACTCCAGCACCGCCTTAATGTTGTCTTCTACGCTCAGGGTCCTGAAAACACTGGCTTCCTGTGCCAGGTAACCAATACCTTTCTGGGCCCTCTTATACATGGGCTCTTTGGTAATTTCGGTGTTTTCCAGGAATATCCGTCCTTCGTTGGGTTTTATCAGGCCAACAATCATGTAAAAAGTGGTGGTTTTGCCCGCACCGTTGGGGCCGAGCAGTCCTACGATTTCTCCCTGGCTTACCTCAACGGAAACCTTGTTAACTACCGTTCGTTTCTTGTATTTTTTTACTATGTGTTCTGTATAAAGCCTCATTTTTTCATGTCAGTTTTTTGCGGTTGTAAGCCGGGCAAAGGTAGGGATTATGGAGGATATTATGTTTATTATTTTGCGCTTTCCAACTCTTCCCAAAACTCCACGGCTCTTCTTAAATGAGGAATAACGATTGTACCCCCCACAATATTGGATATGGCAAAAACTTCAAAAACTTCTTCTTTGGATACTCCCAGCTCAAAACATTTCTGGAGGTGGTATTTCACACAGTCGTCGCATCTTAACACCATGGATGCTGATAGCCCTATCATCTCCTTTACTTTGGTGCTCAATGCACCTTCAGCGTAGGTGTTGGTGTCGAGGTTGAAAAGTCTTTTCAATACCAGGTTGTCGGCACCCAGTATCTTTTCATTCATTTTTTGCCTGTACTGGTTGAATTCGTTAAGTGTATTGCTCATGAAAATAATTTTTTTTGAAGAATTAAACGGGCCGGGAGAATCGGGTGAAATCAAACTATTATAGATAAGAAGTTAAATGATTCCTTCCTGCAAAATATCATGCAGGTGTATCATTCCGGCAAACATGTTATTCTCCATAACAACCAGCTGGGTAATATTGTTGTTGCGCATAAGCTGAAGGGCATCTACTGCCAGCATATCTCCACTGATGGTTTTGGGGTTGTGACTCATGATATTTACAGCTTTAAGTCCTTCCATCCTCTCCTGTTTCTGGAGCATGCGCCTGAGGTCGCCGTCGGTAATGATGCCCCTGAGTAGTCCTTTTTCTGTTACTGCAGTTGCACCCAGTCTTTTGCTGCTTATTTCCAGAATTACGTCTCTGATATTGGCCGAAACATCCACCTCGGGTCTTTCATTGTGTACGAACAAATCCTTCACCTTCAGGTAAAGCTGTTTTCCCAGAGCACCACCGGGGTGGTAGCGGGCAAAATCCTGGGTAGAAAAACCCCGGCATTGCAACAAGGCAATAGCAAGGGCGTCGCCCATTACCAGTTGTGCCGTTGTACTGCTTGTAGGTGCGGGGTTTCCGGGGCTGGCTTCCTGCTCAACAGTGGTGTTGATAATGAAATCAGCCTGCCGTGCCAGGTACGACTCCATGTTGCCTACCATGGCAATAAGGCAGTTGCCCTGTGACTTAAGCATGGGGGTAATAACCTTGATTTCTGGGGTGTTGCCACTGTTGCTGATACATATGGCGATATCATCTTTCTGCAGCATGCCCAGGTCACCATGGATAGCATCTGCAGCATGCATAAACAGCGCAGGGGTACCGGTAGAGTTGAAGGTGGCTACAATTTTTCCTGCTATGATGGCACTTTTGCCTATGCCTGTTACAACCACCCGTCCGTTGCTGTTGATAATTTTTTCCACGCAATGGGCAAAGTCATCATTGATGAAATTGCTAAGATTGGCAATGGCTTCAGACTCAATTTTTATGGTTTCCTGTGCTATCTGTTTTATCTCTTCCCGTGTTTTCAAAGCCTATGGAATTAAAATGAGAAATTATTTTTGCGCTCTACTTTATTAATGCTAAATTTACTTTGCAAACCTACGGAATTTTTCCTTTCGGTTTCTTTCTGGTCGCCGGGTTCGCTTGTAGGGCAACTTGAAGGGTCTGTCTTAAGCTTGTGTTTTTTTAGCGGGGTTTGGTGAAAACGTAAGTTGTTTTAGCAGGAAAATATTCAGGAATAATTTTATTTTTTTTTGTAATTCAGTTAATGGTAAATGGAAACTAAAAGTGAAGTTTCTCTAAAGGTGTTATTAAAGCAAATATTTGGCTACGATACTTTTAAAGGAGATCAGGAAGCCATAATTAATAATTTGTTGCAGGGGAATGATAGTTTTGTAATAATGCCGACTGGGGGTGGTAAATCCATGTGCTACCAGTTGCCGGCCCTTATCAACAGAGGAACCGCCATTGTGGTGTCGCCACTGATTGCTCTGATGAAAAACCAGGTAGATGCCATCCGTAATTTTGCTTCCTACGACAGTATTGCCCATGTTTTAAATTCATCCTTAAGCAAGGCCGAAATCATTGAGGTTAAAAGAGACCTTACCAACGGGCTTACCAAGTTACTGTATGTAGCCCCTGAGTCACTTACCAAGGAAGAAAATGTAGAATTCCTTAAAACCCTGGATATAGCTTTTGTGGCAGTAGATGAAGCCCATTGTATATCGGAATGGGGGCACGACTTCCGGCCTGAGTACCGCAGGCTTCGCTCCATCGTTCAGGCATTTGATAAGAAAATTCCGGTAATGGCCCTTACGGCCACAGCCACCCCCAAGGTGCAGCAGGATATAATGAAAAACCTTAATATGCAGCATGCAAAGGTTTTCAAATCATCATTTAACCGTCCCAACCTCTATTACGAAATCAGGCACAAGGGCGAAGATGTAAATAAAGAAATCATACGTTTCGTTAATGGGCAAGCCGGTAAATCAGGCATCATATACTGCCTGAGTCGCAAGAAGGTGGAAGAGATGGCCGAAACCTTAAGGGTGAACGGTATTAATGCACTTCCCTACCATGCCGGACTGGATTCGCAGGTACGCGTTGCCACACAGGATAAGTTTCTTAAGGAAGATATTGATGTGATTGTTGCCACCATCGCATTTGGGATGGGCATTGACAAACCCGACGTGCGTTTTGTGATTCACCATGACATTCCCAAAAGCCTTGAATCCTATTATCAGGAAACAGGACGCGCCGGGCGCGATGATGGCGAGGGCAACTGTATTGCCTTTTATTCTTACAACGACATCCAGAAACTGGAAAAATTCCTGAAAGGGAAGCCCGTTGCCGAACAGGAAATTGGAATGCAGCTTCTGCTGGAAACGGTTTCCTATGCCGAATCATCCATTTGTCGAAGAAAAATTTTGCTTAATTATTTCGGAGAACTTCATGAGGAAGAAAATTGTGGCAGCTGTGATAATTGTTTAAATCCACGGGAAAAATTTGAGGGAAAAGAATATATTTGCCAATTATTAGAATCGGTATTG
>SLOR01000320.1 GCA_007132395.1 Bacteroidales bacterium | reverse complement strand
TGTTTTCATTTCCGAAGGCATATAAGGGTTCTATTTTTATGGTGTCCAGTTTCCCTATTTTCTTCTTGATTCGGGAAAGGGTGTAGCGAAAAGGGAATGTGATGATTCTGGTTATCATAGTTCTTTAAGTTTTTTGTTCGGCCTGCCAGATAAATATACAGAAAAAAAACAATCAAATCATCCCATATCGATGTGTGTTGGGTCTGTAAACATTGCAGCTGCTCGGGCTAATCATACATGAGCTCATTGCCAAAGCTTTATGAGCCAGAGAAGAATACTACCCAATGAAATCGACGAAAACAAAGGACCTGAAATATGTTTGATAAAAAAATGTAAACATGTAAAATTACCCCGTGCTAAAAGGCGTGGCTTGCCCAAAAATATTTATATTTACCCAGTGTTGCCTGTAAAATAGGAATTTCCGACGACAAGAACCCAATTGCTTACCCGTTTTACTCCTATTACTCCAGGAAAATAAAAGTATTACTCCTAAAACAAGTATTTATGTTTAAACAAGTATTTGCCTTTTTGCTTTCGGTGCTGATTTCGCATTCTTTGATTTTTGCCCAAACAGGTTATGATTTTTCCCGCGAGGAAGTTCAGGCGCGAATCAAAAAAGATGTTTATACCTTGGCCTCAGAAGAGATGGAAGGACGTGAATCCGGTACAGAGGGAGAGGTAAAAGCCGCGCAGTACATCAAAACCCGTATGCAGGAAATAGGGCTTGAGCCCCTGTTTAACGGAAGTTTTGTGCAAACATTTCCCTTCTTTGGAGCATGGCAAGCAGGGCCTGATAACTTTCTCATTGTGAACGAACAAGAGTTTCTGGTGGATGATGATTTTTATGCACTGCCCGGAAGCTATATGGGAAGGGCTCATGCGCAAGCTGTGTATGTGGGATTTGGTCTTGTAGAAGATGTGCATAATGACTATGCAGAACTGGACGATTTGGCAGGAAAAATATTCTTTATGGAGTTTTTTCTTCCCCAGATTCTTGATGAGCCCAACACACGACACAACCTGGATGTTACCCGCAAAAAGATAGAAACGGCCATAGAAAAGGGTGCTTCAGCCATTATTTTTGTGAATACCCAAAGCAACCGCCCCAACCCTACAGCCCGCATGACAAGCAATATGCAGCAGGTAGATGTTCCCCTGCTTTTTGCCCGCGATGAAGTGTTTGAGTACTGGCAGCAGATGGGGCAAGGCAGTGATATTTTCCTCTCGGCTGAACTGGAACGACCTTCACACGTATCCATGAATGTTGCCGGATATATAGATAACCAGGCACCAACTACCATCGTAATCGGTGGCCATTTCGATCACCTGGGATACGGCGGTGGTGGCTCACGCAGCCCGGGGGTGATGCAAATTCATCCCGGTGCTGATGATAACGCCTCCGGTGTGGCCGGGGTGCTGGAGTCGGCAAGGTTTCTCCTGAATTCCGACTTCACTTCCAACAACTATATTTTTATTGCTTTTGGGGCCGAGGAAATAGGTTTGCTGGGAAGCCGTCATTTTACCGAAAGCGATGCCTACGATATGGCAAAGGTAAACTTCATGTTTAATTACGACATGATTGGCCGTTCGGAGGAGGGCAGCCTGATGCTTTTTGGTACAGGCACTTCGCCCGTGTGGGATGACCTTATTGACAGGCACTCCGAAGATCTGCTGCATGTGCAGAAAAGACCCTCGGGCATGGGCGGCTCCGACCATACCCATTTCTACCGGCAGGATATTCCTGTCTTGTTCTTTTTTACTGGTATTCACGAGGACTACCACCGTCCTTCGGATACTCCTGACCTAGTTAATTATGAAGGAATAATTGATGTGCTGACATTTTCTCATAACATGATTGCAGAATTGGATGCAGAGGATAAACTTGAGTTTACGCCAACCCCGGCAGCTTCGGCCCGTGCACAGCGCCGCGGAACCGGACCAAGCCTCGGACTAATGCCCGATCATGCATGGGAGGGAGAAGGACTTAAGGTTTTGGCAATTATGGACAACAGCCCTGCCAGTAAAGCCGGTTTAAAAAACGGTGACACCATCACCCGGCTCAATGAGGCAAATATCAGCGATATTAACACATACATGGAGGCACTCAGAAATATACAGGCCGGCAGCCTTGTAAAAGTTGAAGTGATAAGAGAAGGAGAGTTGGTGCAGCTGAAAGTGCAACTGTAAGGATTAGGTGTAAATACATAAAAAGGGGTTCAATGATAGATTTCATTGAGCCCCTTTTTATTTGCTGGAAGCTTGCTATACAAACTGCAAAGTGTTCTTTACCGTAATCTTTTCGCAATAATGACATTTAAGCCTTATGCTCTCCTTGTCAACCACTGTGAAACGGGTGTTGAGGGTTTCGATATTGGTAATGCAGTTGGGATTGAAGCATTTTACGATGGAGCTGATGGTATCGGGTATTTCAACCAGAGTCTTTTTCAGAACCTGGAAATCCCTGATTTCAATAATGCTGGCTTGAGGGGCAACAAGGGCAATTTTATTAAGCTCCTCGGGTTTGAAGAATTTGTTGCTTACCTTGATGATTCCCTTACTTCCGAATTTTTTACTCTCCAGGTTGGTGCCAAATAATACCATTTGGTCAAAAACGTCCAGTTTTAGCATTTTTATTACCTGAAACAATGCTGATGCGGGAATGTGGTCTATTACGGTGCCGTTTTCAATGGCCGATACTTTTAATTCTTTTATCTTTTCACTCATGGGTTTATTATTAAGATGTTAAGAAAAATCTGTTCCTTAAAAAGTTTGCTTTTTATACACTAGTGATAAGTGAGAAGTCAGGGTTGCCTAAGAATTCACTTACTCATCACCGGGTTTACCTGTATCCGAGAATTAAAGCCAACAATGCTTGCCTAACATACACGCCATTTAGGGCCTGCTGGAAATAATAAGCCCTGGGGTCGCTATCCACATTGATATTGATTTCATTTACCCTTGGCATGGGATGCAAAATCCGGAAATTATCTTTGGTAGTGTGCAGCATTTCCTTTTCAAGGATATAGGAGTTTTTGATGCGCTCATACTCCAGGGGATCAGAAAAACGCTCTTTCTGAATACGTGTCATATAAAGGATGTCGGCCTGTGGGATAACCTCCTCCATGTCAGTATATTGATGGTAGGTGAGGTTTTTCTCTTTAATGTGCATTTTTACTGAGCTGGGCAGCTTCAACTCAACGGGCGATACCAGGTGGAAGGTGGTGTTGAAGTTGCAAAGGGCAATAACCAGCGAGTGTACGGTGCGTCCGTATTTCAGGTCGCCCACGAATGCCACGTGCAGGTTGTCGAGGGTATCCTGGGTTTTTATAATACTGTATAGATCCAGCAGCGTTTGGGTAGGATGCTGGTTGGAGCCATCTCCTGCATTGATGATGGGAACAGGTGATATTTCGGCCGCGAAGCGCGCACTCCCCTCAACGGGGTTACGCATTACGATAAGGTCGGAGTAGCTGGCAATAGTAAGTATGGTATCTCTGAGCGACTCCCCTTTCTTTACACTGGTGTTGGATGCTTCGGAAAAACCTACTATTTTGCCACCCAACCGGCTGATGGCACTCTCGAAGCTTAATCGTGTGCGGGTAGAGGGCTCAAAAAACAAGGATGCTATTACGTGATCCTGGAGGGTAGTTTGTACCGGGTTGGCCTCAAATTCGCGTGCCACCTCCAGTACGCGGAGCTGTTCTTCTTTGGTGAAATCGTTGATGGATACCAGACTTTTGTTTTTCATAGTTTTTAAAAATTTGATGATTAAAGTTATTGTAAAACAGAGCAATTTCTGCACTTATAGTCAAAAAAAAGGCGGCTAATAAAGCCGCCTTTTTAATAGTTATTTACAACCACAGTCTTTCTTTACCAGGTTCTTTCCTTTAAGAAAGTCACACAAAACATCGCACAAATCGGGTTTTCCAATTTCCTGCAGTTCGTAGCCTATTTTCACTGTGGGTTTGTTGATTTTGATAATTCTGTTGATATCTATTGGAGTGCCAATTACTACCAGGTCACATGGAGTGTTTTCGATGGTCGCTTCCAAATCTTTTATCTGTTGTATACTATATCCCATTGATGGCAGCACGGGGCCAAGTTGCGGATAGTGTTCAAAGGTTTCTTTAATTTTACCCACTGCGTAAGGACGGGGGTCAACCAGTTCTGCAGCACCATATTTCTGGGCGGTGATACTTCCGTAGCTAAACTTAATCTCTCCGTGAGTAACCGTAGGGCCTTCTTCAATTACCAGCACTTTTTTACCCCTGATGAGTTCGGGCTTATCAACAAAAGTGGGCGAGCAGGCATCAATTACTGTAGCATGGGGAACAACCTTTGCCACGTTGTCGCGTACCAGTTGAAGGTCTTTCAGGTCAGCGCTTTCAATTTTGTTAAACACCACCACGTCTGCAATGCGAAGAGTGGTTTCGCCGGGATAGTAAGAAAGCTCATGGCCGGCACGCTGAGGATCTACCATGGTAATCATAAGGTCGGGCTTAATGAAGGGGAAGTCGTTATTACCACCGTCCCACAGGATTACATCGCAATCTTCTTTTTCAGCCTCACGTAAAATGGCTTCGTAGTCGATTCCGGAGTATATAATGGTATTTCTTACCACATGAGGTTCGTATTCTTCCATTTCTTCAATAGTACACTCATGCTTTTTTAAATCCTCGATGGTGGCAAATCGCTGCACCGCCTGCTTTACCAGGTCGCCATAAGGCATGGGGTGACGAATGGCTACTACTTTAACGCCATGTGCCTTTAGCACATCAACGATTCTTCTTGATGCTTCACTCTTGCCTCCTCCGGTTCTGACAGCACCTGTGGCAATTACAGGTTTTGTGGATTTGAGCATGGTAGCATCAAGACCCATAAGCCTGAAATCAGCTCCTGCAGCATTAATAATGGCAGCAAGGTTCATTACCTGATTATATGATACGTCACTGTAAGAGAAAACACATTCATGCACTTTGTGTTTGCTAATCAAATCAGTAAGTTCTTCCTCCGCACGAATCGGAATCCCCTGGGGGTATAGCTTGCCTGCCAGTTCTTTCGGGTATATTTTCCCGTCAATGTCCGGAATTTGTGCTGCAGTAAAAGCTACTACATTGTAATTTTCATTGTCTCTGAAATAGACGTTAAAATTGTGGAAGTCACGCCCTGCGGCGCCGATAATAATTACATTTTTTTTACTCATGTGTTTTGATATTTTAATGTTATTATTTCTGGAGGCTTTTTTTAAATCTCACAAACCTACATAATTTTCAGTGAAAAATTCTCTCAACTGGTATTTTTTTTTAACAGCATAATTAACAAAATGCATGGATGCTGGAGGTTTTGTAAAGCAAGATGATTTTACTCGTATGGGCTTTGCTCCTGTAAAAGGTTAAACTTATAAACTGAAAGCCATTTGCCTTAGTAAAAAAGCCTTAATTTTGCAGCGGTTTTAAAAACATTATAGCAAAGATGAGAATAGAAGAAAAGATAGCAGGCCATGTTTATGATGCACTGGTGAAATTGTTTGGGCAGGAAGTGGACAAATCAAAAATTTCCCTGCAGCCTACACGTAAAGATTTTGTGGGAGATTTTACCGTGGTGGTTTTTCCTTTCGTAAAGATGGCCCGCAAGTCGCCCGAGCAAACCGCTCAGTTGATTGGGGAGGAAGTAAAGAGTAACATGACTGAGGTAACAGCTTTTAATGTAATCAAAGGCTTTCTGAATTTTTCGCTTAGCCCTGAATATTGGTTTGATTACCTGCAAGATGCGGCAAAGGATGATGCTTACGGGTTGACGAAAGTAGATGAAGCCCATCCTGTTGTAGTTGAATATTCCTCGCCCAATACCAATAAACCCTTGCACTTGGGGCATATCCGCAATAATCTGCTGGGATACTCTGTGGCGCAGATCCTGGAAGCTTCGGGCAGAAAAACCCTGAAAGTAAACCTGGTCAACGACCGGGGCATACATATATGCAAGTCCATGCTGGCCTGGATGAAGTGGGGCGATGGTGAAACACCGGAATCGGCCGGAAAAAAAGGCGACAAGCTGGTGGGCGAATATTACGTGAGATTTGAAACCGAGCTGCGCAAAGAGGCACAAGCTCTCAAAGAAGCCCATCAGATTGACGACGACCAGGCCCGCAACGACGCTCCACTGATGCACGAAGCCCGCGAGTTGCTCCGCAAATGGGAGGCCCGCGATGAAGAAACCGTGAGAGTTTGGGAAATGATGAACAAGTGGGTGTATAAAGGCTTTGACTCTACCTACCAGCGTATGGGCGTTAGCTTTGATAAAATCTATTACGAATCGGATACCTACCTGCTGGGCAGGGAAATCGTGCTGGAAGGATTGCAGAAAGAAGCTTTCTTCAAAAAAGAAGATGGCTCTGTATGGGCCGATTTAACAGGCGAAGGACTGGATGAAAAACTGCTGCTGCGTGGCGATGGCACCTCGGTGTATATGACACAGGATATTGGCACTGCACAACTGCGCTATGACGACTATAATGCCGAAGAAATGGTATATGTGGTGGGCAACGAACAGAACTATCACTTCGATGTGCTGAAAAAAGTACTCAAGAAACTGGATAAACCCTATGCCGATCATCTGTATCATTTGTCCTATGGCA
>SLOR01000083.1 GCA_007132395.1 Bacteroidales bacterium | reverse complement strand
GTTTCAAAATCGTCGGTAAGTGTGATGGCTGTGGCTGCCTCAAGCCCCATCTGCAAGCGAAGCATGTTCAGAGCCAGCTCTACCTGTCTTTGTGAAGCTCTTTGGGCATCCTCCAGCATAACAGCCTGTACCGAAAGTTGATCGTAATCCACTTCCTCGGCAATACCCACATCTACCAGTGCGCGGGTTTTTATGAGCAAGTCCTGCATGTTGGAAAGGTTGGCCTCCAGAATGTTGAGCGACTTCATGGCAATGAGACTCAGGTAGTAAGCCTGAGTAACCTGTGCTTTTATTTCCAGTTCAGTTTTTTCCAGACCTGCCTCAGTAATTTCCTTGTATAGCCTGGCGGTTTGTATGCCCACGATATAGCTTCCGCTGAAAATTAGCTGAGATAAAGATACTGACAGGTTGCTGGTGGGGTTAAACTCGATGTCAAATCCCGGAATATCTCCAAAAGATACCGTAGAGCCAAAGAAGTTATTATAGTCCACCGTGGCGTTTACCTGGGGTAGTCCCTGGGCGATAGTTTGCCTTATTCCCATACTGGCCTCATCTACCGAAAGGCCTGCATTGATTAAGTTTTTGTTGTGCTCCAGTGCATATTCTCGGGCTTTTTTCAGGCTTAGCTCCATGGCTTCCTGCGCCGATGCATGAAACGAAATGCTACTGAGTAAACAAAGTGCGATGAAAAGTTTTTGAAGAAGTTGTTTGAACATATTGGTTGCAATTATTTGTAGTGGTGTATGATATTTTATTGTTAAAAAGTCTGGCAAATTTATTGACCATTATGGCTACCCAAAAGAAGAAAAATGTTGAAACGGACAAAAAAGGGGGTGAATGGCATGTTAAAGATGCTTATTGGCGATACGTAATTATTCTTTTTGTCTTGCAAAGGGGTATGAGTTAGGTATAATCTGACCTTTCAAAGTGATTCTCACCACCATAAGTCGGTATTTGTGAGAAAATATTACAATAATGAGGTGCAAAATTTTAACATTCTGACAGCCATTCCAGGTACTCTGTAACCTTTGTTTTGCTCACGGTAATTTTTTCTGTGAAGGGGATGGTCAGGTTAATGGCCAGCTTTCTGCCAAAATACTGTGAGGAGTCTTTGATGGCTTTGCGATTTACCAAAAACTGACGGTTTGCTCTGTAAAAATTGCGCCCTGCAATATATTCCAGTTCTTCCAGGGTTTTATTGATGGGAAGCTTAACCCTGTCAAGAGTAAGGAGGTAGGTAATTTCACTTTCAATAAAAAACAAAGCAATGTTTTCAACTTTTACAGGAACAATTTTATCATGCTGATAAACCAGCACAGACCCCTGGTTCTTTTTATTGTTGAGCAGACTGATGAGCGTTTCATATTGTTCGTTGTTCTGCGAAAGGCTGTTTCTCAACTCCATGAATTTTACAAGTGCTTCCTTCACGGTTTTCACACTGAAGGGTTTAAGCATATAATGGATACCACTTACCTTAAAGGCATTAAGGGCATACTCATCATAGGCGGTGCAGAAAATTATGGGGGTGTGTATAGCTACGGAATGAAATATTTCAAAACTCAAGCCGTCGCCCAGCTGTATATCACTGAATATAAGATCCGCTTTAGGGGGATTACTGTCAAAAAAATCCAATGATTCCTTCACCGAGCCCAATATGGCAATCACCTGGGCGGAGGGTTCTGCTTTTTTGATGGTGGCAGCTAAGTCGCTTGCTGTAAGCTGTTCGTCCTCAATGATTATTATTTTCATTTTCCAGGATTTTTATGCGTACACAAAATGTTTCTTCCGTGCCGGTTATCTCAATATCGTTGCCCGAAATAATTTTATATCGCTGCGACAAATTGGCCAGCCCCGACTTGGTAGTGTGTTCAATGGATTGTTTCTTTTGTACATTATTGGAAACCTTGATCCAGCCCTTTTCTTCCGTAACATTTACCCGAAGAGGATGGTTGACTGTCAGTGCATTGTGCTTGATGGCATTTTCCATCAACAACTGGAGGGAAAACCCGGGCACATAAGCACCTGAGATTGTATCCTCATGAATTTCAAAATTAACAAGCAGTGCATCACCGAAGCGGATTTTCTGCATACCGATAAAATCTTCGCAAATTTTCATTTCTTCCTGTAGTTTTACCACGTTGGCTTCATTGCTGGAAATGGAATTGCGTAAAAAATCTGACAGACGTATCAGATATTCCTCAGCCGTATCGGGGTCCTTATGGATGAGTGATTTTAAGATGCTCAGGGAGTTAAACAGAAAATGGGGGTGGATATGTTGTTTGAGTTGCTGATTGATGGCCTCAGAGCGTTGTATCTTTAGTTGTGCATTCTCCAGTTCAATGCTTGTTTTTTTCTCGCGCAGAAGCACCAGTTCCTGCATGAACAATACGAATAAATTGGTAAATATGCTGGTGAAGAAGGGCGCCCAGTTGCTTTTTTCTCTAAGACGGAATATTTCGTCATCCTGCAGGTAGGATTCTATTAGGTTGAAAGATTCGATATAGAGGATAAAAAATCCAGAAAAAGTAACCGTAAGAATAAAACTTGCAGCATATCGTAAAACGGGATAATGATTTCGGATGCTGTACTTTTCGAAAAGAAAAACCAATAGTATGTTAATTTGCCATATAACAAAAACATTAATAAAAAACAGCAAAAACAAGCTTATATAAAAACCCAGGGCCACGGTTTCTAAGGTGAGTAACAGTGGAATAATGGATACTATGGCTATGAGAGCGGAGGTATAGGCCGATAAGCGGAGCAGCTTTATAATTAAATTATTGGACGAAATCATTGTGCAATATTATTGAAAAATTGGTCAGACTAGAGATAGAATTCCGGTGAAGCATCCTTTTTTTTAATTTATGGGGACTAAAAGGGGGGTGAATGGACAATTACCAGTTCCAGAATTTCTGTATAAGCTAAAAATTGGCTACCGGGGGCTTACATTAAAAAAATACCCAATGCCACTGCCATCCGTTATAACTGTTGTATTCAATGGCAGGAGCCGGAAGTTTAACAATGTTCATCACGCTGAATACCTGCTGTAAAAACCCTGATTGGGTGGGGATGCGTGAAAAATCAATGTCGGGTGCCAGATACCAGCTTCTATATCTGTGATAATGGGGCAGGGGCTCACCGTTTTGAAAAGCAGGGTTGTGGGTACTGCCCAACAAACCGTGTGCTCCGTAGCCCAGGGCAAGGTTGAGCCAGGGTGGAACGTTGTAATCGCTGTTGGTCAATGACGGGAGGTTGAAGGACAACCAGAAGGTCATTCCGTTGTAGTCTTTCAATAATCTTTCGCCCGTTGATGCACCCAGCAAATCAGGCCTGTATTGTGCCATTCCGCTGGAAGAGTAGGAATATTTCCATAGAATCTTCTGCTCCTGCCATGTACGTTGCTGCACATAAAAAGTACCCGAGCCCAGCAGGTTGGCCGCCATATCCGACCATGAGGCTCCCCATTCTGCCGAAAAGCCATCCAGTATTTCGATAGTAGTAAGAAACAGTGTGCCCGAAATACTTCCCCAAAGTGCACTCTGTCCATTGCTCAGCCCGCTCCATCGAAAGCTCTTATGGCTAAACCGGCTCAGGTGATAGGTGCTGGCTATGTGCCCCATCTTGTCCATCTGTTTCCAGTCCTTGCTATCATCGAAAAAGTGGAAGGAAGAACGGGGGTGATCGCTGTACCAGGCCTGATCCAGGATAATAAGTGCGCCGGTAAATCCTACAATATGAGCTCCTGTAACCCAGGCCAGGCGTTTTGTGTTAAAGGTATCCCCAGCGGCGTGTGAAGATGATGGCGAAGAAAGGGATGATGCCTGGCCAGCGTGAGGGAGCAAAATGGCAGATACGGCAAGCAATAAAGAAGCAAAGATGACATTTCTCCTGATCGCAGCCAGTTTCATAGCACGGGCAGTTGTCGGGAAATACCTTCCCGCGGATTCGTTCATTTTTCTCCCGGGGAAAAAATTCATTTCTTCATGATGGTATCATAGCCATGCTGAAGGATTTCCAGCGCTTTTTCGCGGGTAGAAGACTCAGCATAGGTGCGCAGTACGGGTTCAGTACCCGAAGGTCTTATCATCAGCCATTCATGGTCGTTAAAGTAATATTTGTAACCATCCAGGGTTTCTAACCTCTGCACCTTATAAGGCCCAAATTCCTTGTAAGTATCATTCTCGCAGTTTTTTACGATGCGTTCCTTGTCTTCCTGCGGAAGCTTAAGGTCGCTTCTTTCAAAGGCAAATGCACCGGTAATGTCGTAAATTTCCTGTATGAGCTGCTGCAGCGATTTTCCGGTTTTAACCATGGCTTCCCATACCAGTAAACCATTAAATATGCCGTCGCGCTCGGGGATATGGCCGGTAACGGCAATTCCACCGGATTCCTCACCACCCATAAGGATGTCTTCCTCCAGCATCATTCCGCAAATATGTTTAAAACCGATTTTTACAACTTCCAGGGGAAGTTCGTAGGCCTCGCAAAGCTTGCCCAGCTTTACAGTAGTAGAAAATCCTGTGGCTACTTTTCCCCTAAGATTTTTGTATTTATACAGGTAATGTACAAGCAGCAACATGGTGTGATGAGAATCTACATAGTTGCCCTGGTGGTCGTAAAGGGCAATACGGTCGGCATCGCCATCCACGGCAAGGCCGCAGTCGATATTCTCAGCCAGTTCAATCATTTGTGAAAATTCCTGCAGGTTTTTGTGCAGAGGCTCGGGCGGGATTCCGTCAAACAAAGGTTGGCGTTCACAATGCAACAAGGTAATATCGGGGAAAAGCCTGCGCATTACATTTTGCCCTGAGCCATACATGGCATCAAAAGCAAACTGTAAATCGGAATTACGGATGGCATCCAGATCAAACTTTTCCTCCAGGTAGTTGCAATAGGCTGTTTCCAGGTCTATCATTTCCACCATGCCATTGTCAATGGCTTGCTGCAAGTTAATACTGTCGGGGTTGAGGGAAATCGTATCAGGAATAAGGTCTTCCACTTCTTTTATCGGTTCATCCAGCAGGGGGCCGCCATAATGACCTTTGAGCTTGTAACCATTGTATTCGGGTGGGTTGTGGCTGGCGGTGATTACAATGCCCATATCGGCCTTGTAGGTAAGGGGAGCCATGGAAATCATGGGGGTGGATACAAAACCTTCTGCCAGGTAAACTTTGATTTTGTTGGCTACCATAACCTTTGCCACAGTGTCGGCAAACAACTCACCAGCAAAGCGGCAGTCGTGGCCAATTACCACCGAGGGTTTTTCTTTTCTTTCCAGCAACCAGTTGGCCGTGCCCTGGGCAACGCGGGCCACATTTTCAACTGTAAATTCTTTGGCAATAACCGCTCTCCAGCCGTCGGTTCCGAATTTTATCTTCATGGGATGGGTGTATATTATCGTGTAATTACTTCTTGTAAACTGATAAAAGAATCAGCAAAAGTAAAAAGATTAATTGAAGTAAGGAAACACCCGTCCTTTCCCATGAACACCTTATCGCATTATTCTTCGCTGATTGAGGGCATTCTGGTAGCGTCGCGCATTGGCAAGGTGCTGACTGTATGTACGCGCAAAGGCGTGATAACCCGAGAAGTCATCTCTGGCGCAAAAAAACAGGTAGTCGTGGTTTTCGTAATTCAGTACACCGTCCATAACCCTCACTTCAGGCAGTGTGATTGGGCCCGGGGGAAGGCCTGTGTATTTGTAGGTGTTGTATGGCGAATCGATAGCAAGATGCCTGTTGAGTACCCGACGAATAGAGAAATCGCCCACGGCATAAATTACTGTGGGGTCGGCCTGCAGGGGCATATTGCGTTTGAGGCGGTTGATATACACGCCGGCCACTTTGCCGAATTCATCGGGGCGCGAGGTTTCGGCCTGTACGATAGAGGCCAGGGTGCCCACCTGCTGGGGGGTAAGGTTAATACTTCGGGCTTTTTCAAGCCTTTGCTCATTCCAGAAGATGTTGTATTCGCGATACATACGCTCCAGGAGCTGGCTGGCAGATGTATTCCAGAATATTTCGTAAGTGTTTGGGATGAAAAGTAGCTTGGCCGTTTCGGGTGTCATATCATATTTACCCAACATCTCCGTATCTCTTAACAGGTTAAGGATATCCAGCGAATCGGCCTCTATTTGCAGGGCGATAGTTCCGGCCAGTTGCTCAGGCAATCGGATGTTGTTGAAGGTTAATCTTACCGGGTCTTGCTGGCCCGAGCGAAGCATGTTGATGAGCTCGTTGTTGCTCATGTCTTCGCGAACCAGGTAACGACCCGGGCGGATATGATTTCTGTAGTTCTTTTTTTCGGCCAGCCATTCAAAGGTATTGGTGTTGATGATTAAGCCACTCTGGTATAGGATTGTTTTAACATCATTGAAGTTGCTTCCTGTGGGTATGTGAATATGCGAAGTGGTACGCTCGCCCAAATAAACATTGGGCTGGTATATTGCATGGTAGAGCCGGTAAGCAGCAATAGATCCGCTGATAATAACTATCAGCAATACAGAGATGATAACTTTTAGCCAGAAAGGTATTCTTTTACTTTTTTTTCTTCTTTGTGCCATGGGTAGTCAGGTGTAAACTATCGGGTATTATTCAAAAATTAATTGAAACAGTATTTCGTCAATATACTCGTTGTTAATAAGTATCCATTCTTTTTTGATGCCTGCCTCAAG
>SLOR01000124.1 GCA_007132395.1 Bacteroidales bacterium | reverse complement strand
TATTTTAACCTTTCACTAAAAATGGAATATTTGTTTCAAATTGTATGGAATTTTTCTTTTTAATTTAAAACTTTATTATAATTTAGCACTTCCTGTTAACAATTTATTACATACACATAAAACGAATAGCTATGCAAAATATAGATTGGTCAAAACTCCCGTTTGGCTATTTTAAGACAGACTATAATGTTCGTTGCTACTACCGCGACGGCAAATGGGGAGAAGTAGAAGTTTCTTCTTCCGAGTTTATCAATATTCACATGGCAGCCACCTGTCTGCACTATGGTCAGGAAGCTTTTGAAGGCATGAAGGCTTACAGGGGCAAGGACGGGAAAATTCGTCTTTTCCGTTGGAAAGACAATGCCCAGCGCATGCGCGACTCTGCACAAGGAATTATGATGGCTGAATTACCCGATGATATCTTCTTTAAAATGGTATCAAAAGTGGTAAAACTCAACGAAAAGTATGTACCCCCTTATGGCACCGGAGCGGCTCTATACATCCGTCCCCTTACCATCGGCACAGGAGTACAGGTAGGTGTAAGCCCTGCTAAAGAATATATGTTTATGGTTTTCGTGGGCCCCGTAGGACCTTACTTTAAAGAAGGGTTTAACCCCGTTACCATGCAGATTGTAAGAGATTTTGACCGTGCAGCTCCCCTGGGCACAGGTGCTATAAAGGTTGGCGGAAATTACGCAGGGAGCCTCAGGGCAAGTGAAAGAGCCAAAGCAGAAGGTTTTTCAGCTGTTTTGTTCCTCGAAGCCAAAGAGAAAAAATACATTGACGAAGCAGGCCCTGCAAACTTCTTCGCCATCAAAGGAAATAAGTACATCACTCCAAAATCCGTATCTATCCTTCCTTCCATTACCAACAAAAGCCTCATGCAGCTGGCTCAGGACCTGGGACTGGAAGTAGAGCGCAGAGCAGTAGCAGTAGAAGAACTGGCGGATTTTGATGAAGTAGGTGCATGCGGAACAGCAGCCATTATTTCGCCCATTAAGAAAATCGTGGACAGAGAAACCGGAACAACTTACGAATTCTGCAAAGATGGTAAAGTTGGTCCCTTTTCAGAAAAACTGTACAAAAAATTACAGGCTATTCAGTACGGTGAGGAAGCAGATACTCATGGCTGGGTAACCATTCTGGAATAATAGTTACATAGTTAGCTTTAAGTTAAAAAAAAAGGTTGCCATGATTCAGGCAACCTTTTTTTTATGAAATAATTTTTCTAAATAATTCCTTTTTCCTTTAGCATATTTTCCATCTCTTTTTGCATCCTTTCGGCCTCCTCTGCAGCGGCCTTTTCAAAGTCTTTGCCGGAAGATGCAAAAATGATGCTTCGCGATGCATTTACCAGCAGGCCACAATCCTTGTTTAAGCCTTTTCGCGCCACTTCTGCAAGACTACCACCCTGTGCCCCTACTCCGGGCACCAGGAGAAAGGAATCGGGTGCAATTTCCCTTATTTGCCCTATGAGTTCAGCCTGGGTGGCACCTACCACGAACATGATTTTCTCACTGTTCTTCCAGGTAAGGGCTTTTTCAATTACCGATTCATAAAGCTTGCGGCCACAAATGGTTTTTATGCCCATTTTTTCCAGCAAGGAAGGAAGCTGATGCTGGGTCACCTGAAAGTCTTCGGAGCCCCTATTGGATGTTAGAGCAAGGAGAATGGTCCATTTATCATCGTAGTTAAGAAATGGCTCAACAGAATCGAAACCCATGTAAGGGCTTACGGTTACCGAGTCGAAATTCATGGTTTGGAAAAATGCACGGGCATAATGTGCGGCAGAGTTACCGATATCTCCCCTTTTGGCATCGGCAATGGTAAAAACCTCACCTGTCATAGTTGAAAGATAACCCATGGTTTTTTCAAGACTTTGCCAGCCCTTGCTGCCACGGCTCTCGTAAAAGGCAATATTGGGTTTATAGGCTACCGCGTAAGGCAGAGTAGCGTCAATGATTCCCTTATTAAACGCAAAAACCGGATCTTCCTCATTTTTCAAATGAGTGGGGATTTTCTCCGCATCGCTGTCTAATCCCACACACAGGAACGACTTTTTGTTTTTGATAATCTCTATAAGCCTGCTTCTGTTCATGGTTTTACTCCTTTATGCTACACCTTCTTTGAGTTTTTCTGCATTTTCAGCTACCTGCAATGCATCAATAATTTCATCAATTTCTCCGTCAACAATATTGGAAAGATTGTATAAGGTAAGACTGATACGGTGGTCAGTTACTCTTCCCTGAGGATAATTATAGGTTCTGATCTTAGCTGATCTGTCACCGGTAGAAACCATAGTTTTACGCTGTGAGGCAATTTCATCCAGGTACTTCTTGTATTCCATATCAAAAAGCCTGGTACGGAGTACTTTTAGTGCTTTTTCGAAGTTTTTAATCTGTGATTTCTGGTCCTGGCAGGTAACCACAAGCCCTGTTGGGATGTGCGTAAGACGTACAGCAGAGTAAGTCGTGTTAACCGACTGCCCTCCGGGACCCGATGAACAGTAGGTGTCTTTGCGCACATCGTTCATCTTCAAATCAATGTCAAACTCGTCCGCCTCGGGCAGCACAGCCACCGTAGCAGCTGAAGTATGCACACGCCCCTGGGTTTCTGTTTGGGGCACCCTTTGCACCCTGTGTACACCCGATTCGTATTTGAGAATACCATACACCTTATTTCCGGTAACGTTGAAAACAACCTCCTTATATCCTCCCGAAGTACCCTCGTTCATGTCTACCACCTCGGTTTTCCACCCTTTCTTCTCGCAATATTTCATGTACATGCGGAAAAGATCACCAGCGAAAATTGCCGCCTCGTCACCACCTGTACCTGCACGGATTTCCACAATGGCATTTTTGCCGTCCTGCGGATCGGAGGGTACCAGCAGGATTTTAATTTTCTCCTCCAATTTTTCTTCTCTCTCCTGCAATTCTTCAAGCTCCATCTTGGCCATCTCCCTAAACTCTTCATCCTTCTCAGTAGCCAGCATTTCTTTGCTCGATTTGATGTTATCCACCACGTTTTTATATTCCATGTAGGCCTCAACAATTTCCTCCAGATCCTTATATTCTTTATTAAGCTGAATATAGCGTTTCATATCCCCGATGATATCCGGATCGGTAATCTGCTGGGCCACTTCCTTGAAGCGGTTATTTATGGCTTCCAATTTTTCTAACAACATAGACTTTTCTTGTTATATGATTTTTTGTTAAACCCCTGTATGTCAACAGGAAAAAACAATTTCAGGCTGTCTGAAAACAGCTTACAAAAGTACGAAAAAACACCGGGATTACAATTGATAATCGAAATTCCCCTGCGGGCTTTCCAGACGCAGTTTCCTGCCTGTATCTCTGCGGCAATATCCGATAATCTGCGCATCCAGGTTGAAGTTTTTGCAAATATCAATAATATCCTGCGCATATTCTTCCCTGAGGTATATTTCCATGCGGTGTCCCATATTGAATACCTGGTACATTTCTTTCCACGGTGTTGCAGATTCTTTTTGAATCATGGCAAAAAGCGGGGGAACCGGAAAGAGGTTGTTTTTTACTACCAGCAAATCTTCCACAAAGTTCAGCACCTTGGTTTGGGCACCTCCGCTGTTGTGGATAAGCCCGTGTATGTGGGTGCGGTATTTTTTAAGAATTTCTGCCATTACAGGCGCATAAGTGCGAGTGGGCGACAAAACCAGTTTGCCGGCATCCAGCTCTTCAACGCCTTCTACTTTGTCGGTAACCCGCCTGGATCCTGTGTAAACAACATCCTGAGGCAACGCATTATCGTAGGATTCGGGATATTTTTCGGCATAGATACGAGAAAACACATCATGCCGGGCCGAAGTAAGGCCATTGCTTCCCATTCCACCATTATAGACTGTTTCATAAAAAGCTTTGCCATAGGAAGAAATCCCCACAATTACATCACCATCACCAATTTTATCATTGCCAATAACATCCTTGCGGGGCATACGTGCGGTAACGGTTGAATCGACAATAATGGTTTTTACCAAATCGCCCACATCGGCGGTTTCTCCTCCTGTTGACCAGATATTAACACCGTGATCACGCATCTGCTCAAGAAACTCCTCTGTGCCATTGATGATTTCAGCAATAACCTCCCCGGGGATAAGCAGCTTGTTGCGACCGATAGTGGAAGAAATAAGTATTTGATCCGTAACTCCCACACAAAGCAGATCGTCAAGATTCATAACAATGGCATCTTGGGCAATTCCTTTCCAAACCGAAATATCGCCGGTTTCTTTCCAGTAAATATAAGCCAGTGAAGATTTGGTTCCCGCCCCGTCGGCATGCATGATATTACAGTAGTTTTCATCACCTGCCAGCATATCGGGGATTATTTTGCAGAAGGCTTTGGGAAAAAGACCTTTATCAAGGTTTTTTATGGCATTATGTACATCCTCTTTGGAGGCCGAAACGCCTCTTCTTCCGTATTTTAACGAATCACTCATTCCGTATAAGGTGCTTTATATTTTAACATGCCTTCGGTGTTCCGGTCAGGCTGTATTTTAATGAAATCTTTTTGGGGTTAATCCCCTCTTCTTATGGGTACATTGCCCGGGTCTCTTTCTCCCGGGGTATAATCTTCGTCCAGTACCCTGAACTCGGTTCGCCTGTTGAGCTGATGGGCCACATCACGGTGCTGTTCAGAGGGCAAACGATTGATGTATTCCTCTGTTAATACCGTACCGGCTGTAAAAGTAAATCCGTCGCGTACAATGGTATTTTCGATGGTACGCGGAACTCTTTTGCCATAGCCCACAGCCACCATCCGTTGGGGTGCAATACCTTTTTCAACCAGGTAATCAACTACGGTTTGAGCACGCCGCTGCGACAAGGTATCATTGAGTTCGTGCGTACCCCTGCTGTCGGTGTGCGAAGCCAACTCTATTACAATATCAGGATTATCCTTAAGAGTATTTATAAGGCCATTAAGCGAATCCTTGTATTGGGGAAGCAACTCCCATCGGGCGAATTCGTAAAGAATTTCGGGAAGTTCGATGGGTGTATAGGGAATGGGTTCCAGGTAAAAATCGTATACAAAATCGCGGCTTCTCACGATTCCCATGGTGGTTTCCTGCCCCCTGGCGTTAAAATAGCGCTCTTTGCTCACAAGAATTTCGTAGCTGGTGTTTTGCAGTATCCTAGTCTTATCAAAGTAGAATTCTCCCTGATCGGTGCTTTCGGCTTGTGCAAAAGAACCGTCAGAACCGATAAGCTGTATTTGTGCCCCGGGAATAACTCTTTTGGTGCTGTCGTCGCGAATGGTGCCCTGCAGGGTGAACTCCACGGGTGCCAGGTAAAAGGAAAATATGGCATCTCCTCTGGCACCTCTTTCTGAGCGAGCGGAGGAAAAATACCCTGAGTCTTCTCCCCTTCGGAAGGTAATTCCAAAATCATCACCCGGGCTGTTAACCGGTGTTCCCATATTTTCCGGTTCGGTCCAGGAATTACCCTGGGGTTGAGAAAAGAAAATATCAAGTCCTCCAAGGCCGGGATGACCGTTGGAAGCAAAATACAGGGTACCGTCTTCCCTTACATAGGGAAACATTTCATCGCCGGGAGTATTAATGGGTTCGCCAAGGTTTCTGGGGTTTTTGAAATCTCCGCCGGGGCTTTCTCTTTCTGCCACCCATATATCTTTCCCTCCTACTCCACCGGGCATATTGCTTACAAAATAGAGTCGCATATCATCGTGGCTGATGGCGGGTTGGCCAATGGATACAGAGCTGTCTGAAACCAATACCACCTCGCGGGGTTCTCCCCAATTGGCACCGTCTCTTCTTGATTTAAAAATACGGCATCCCATATCAATGTCTGGTACCGCCTGGCAGCGGGTAAAATAGAGTTCGGTTCCGCTGGCATTTACTGAAGGTGCTCCTTCGTTAAAAACCGTGTTGATGGGCCCTTCATCCAGCAATGCAGGAGTGCTCCAGTCTCCTCTTCTGTCGAGAAAAGAAACGAAAAGTGAAGTAAAGTTTTGCCCTGTCCAGGGGTCTGTTTTAGAGCCTACTGCCCCATCGCGGGAAGAGGTGAAAATGACAATACTACTACGATGGTCGGCAAAGGTGGGGCCGAAGTCGTTCATACGGGAATTGAACGAACGCTCGAGGTTTACCTCATACAATCCCGGGTTTTCCATCAGGTGCAAGGCTTTTTCCACTGAAGCGACTCCGTGGGGGCCGCGCCAGTCGTCGGGTACTTTTTCGGCATAGAGCTGAAACTGCTCTTTTGCCAGTTCATACTTTTCATTCTGCATGAGGGCTTCGGCAAAATAATAAATGGCAATGGGGTCGGGGTAATTTCCCCTTACGGCCCTTCTGAAAAAGGTTTCGGCTCTGCGGCTTTCGTTAAGGTATTTATAGCACATGCCCTGCTGAAACAAAATGCGTATGCCTTCGCGTCTGTCGTTGCGCCTTACCCGGTTGTAGGCTCTGCGATACAGTTCAAGGGCTTCATTATACTGTCGCATCTCAAATGCCTGATCGGCACGTTCCAGCCTGCGGTTCTGTGCGGATGCCTCATCAGGAATGAGAAAAGCGGTAAAAGAAATTATTATCAGGATGAAGAGTTTCTTCATAAGTATTCCGGAGGGTTATGGGTTACTATTTTTTCACTGCTGCCTGTTGCTTGAACCAGTCAGGAATATATGTTTAATGAGTAACGAAAAGGACTTGTTA
>SLOR01000325.1 GCA_007132395.1 Bacteroidales bacterium | reverse complement strand
TATGAAAATCCTCATCCTATGTACCGGAAATTCCTGCCGCAGCCAAATGGCCCACGGTTTTATGGAATCCTTTGATAAAAGAATGACTGTTTGTTCGGCCGGAACTGAAGCTTCCGGAAAACTGAATACAAAAGCCGTTGCTGCCATGAAAGAAATTGGCCTCGACATCAGCCACCACACCTCCGATTCGGTAGACAAATACCTGAACGAAGAGTGGGACTATGTAATTACCGTATGCAGTGGTGCCAATGAAAACTGCCCGGTGTTCCCCGGAAAAGTGAAGCACCGTCTGCACATTGGTTTCGACGATCCCTCACACGCGGTGGGCACCGAGGAGTTTATCCGGAGCGAATTTATCCGGGTAAGAGAAGAAATCAAGGAAGGTTTTTATAAGTTTTATAAGGAAGAAATTAAACCACAGTTGTAATAGGCAAATAAACCTTGGAGGTTTTTAAAACCTCCAAGGTTTCCAAAACCTCGCGCCCTTTGCGGTTAAACTCATAATATCATGCAAGAAAAAGACATCAAAACCATTGTAAAAGAAAAGTACGGACAAATTGCCTTGCAGTCAGAGCCTGCTGGTTGCTGTGGTCCGGTTTCCGATTGCTGCGGGGTGGATTATACCGTCTTCAGCGAAAATTATGAAAGCCAGCAAGGCTATAACAAAGACGCCGACCTGGGTTTGGGTTGCGGTATCCCCACCGAATTTGCAGACATCGAGGCCGGACAGCATGTGCTCGACCTGGGCAGCGGTGCCGGCAACGATTGCTTTGTGGCACGCGCCATTGTAGGAGAATCCGGCAAGGTGACCGGGTTGGATTTCTCCAAAGAAATGCTCACCAAAGCGCGCAGCAATGCCCAAAAACTGGGTTTTGCCAATGTAGAATTCGTGGCCGGCGATATCGAAGAGATGCCCCTGGAAAACAACCAGTTTGATGTGGTGATTTCCAACTGCGTGCTCAACCTGGTGCCGGACAAGGATAAAGCTTTTGCTGAAATCATGCGCGTATTGAAGCCCGGAGGACACTTCTGTGTTTCGGATGTTGTGCTCAAAGGAGAACTGCCCGACAAACTAAAGAAGGATGCAGAAATGTATGCCGGCTGTGTGGCAGGAGCCATGCAAATGGACGATTATCTGCAAACCATCCAAAGGGGCGGTTTTAAAAATGTGCAGGTGCATAAGCAGCGCAGCATTGAAGTTCCGGCAGACCTTCTGAGGATGTACCTGAATGAGCATGAAATGCAGGATTTCAGGAACAACAAAATTGGTCTTTTCTCTATCACGGTAAGTGGTATAAAATAAAAATTAATTATCCGCAAGGACGCAAACCTCTGCAAACACTGCGGTATCAAATAATTATTATTTGTTAAAACATAATACTATGACAGATCCAATCAAAAAGACAGTAATTCCCGAACAACCCAAGAAAACCATTGGCTTATTTGAAAAGTATCTTACCATCTGGGTAGCCCTGGGCATCCTGGTGGGGATAGGTTTAGGACATTTTATCGGCGATGGTATGGAAGTAATAAGTAGTATGGAAATCGCCAGGGTAAATATTCCCGTGGCCATCCTTATCTGGCTGATGATTTATCCCATGATGCTGCAGGTAGATTTTGGCAGTATCAAAAAAATTGGCAAAAAGCCCAGAGGAGTTGTATGGACCCTGATTATCAACTGGGCCATCAAACCCTTTACCATGGCCTTTTTTGCATGGATATTTTTTGATAAACTATATTCAGCATGGATTGACCCTGAGCTGGCAGGAGAGTATATCGCAGGTGCCATTATTTTAGGTGCCGCCCCTTGTACCGCCATGGTGTTTGTTTGGTCTTACCTGACTGATGGCGACCCCAACTATACCCTGGTGCAGGTTTCTGTTAACGATCTCATAATCCTTGTGCTGTTTATCCCTATTGTAGGTTTGCTGCTGGGTATTACAGATGTTATTATTCCTTACGATACCCTGGTGGCCAGTGTAGCAATCTTTGTGGTCGTTCCCCTGGTGGCGGGTGTTATCACCCAGCGCATTTTGCTGCGCAGCCATGGCATAAAGTGGTTTAAAGATGTTTTCCTTCCCAAACTCAAACCGGTAAGTATTGTTGCACTGCTTATTACACTTGTGCTTTTATTTGCATTCCAGGGACAGAATATCCTCAACAATCCCCTGATTATTCTTCTGGCAGCAATACCCCTGGTTATACAAACGTATTTTATCTTTTTCCTGGCCTGGTTTGGCGGGAAGAAGCTGAAGCTCAGCCATGCGGTATGTGCCCCGGCTGCCATGATTGGTGCCAGTAACTTCTTTGAACTGGCTGTGGCCGTTGCCATTGCGCTGTTCGGTCTGCAATCGCCCGCTGCTCTTGTAACCGTGGTGGGTGTGCTGGTAGAAGTGCCGGTGATGCTTTCGCTGGTGGCATTTGCCAACCGGAATAAGTATTGAAATACTATCTAATCCATGTAAGGCTTCTGATTCTTTTCATGGGTTGTGTATTAAACCTTACTGAATACAGTGCACCAAGGGGTTGAATCCATACGATTCAGCCCCTTAGGTGCATTTTGTACTCAATGGGTTGCCTGTTTATAAGAAAGGCTTTAATGGGGCTAAAGCCCATTGTCCTTTATGCTTTTAAATCCGTCAGTTAAAGCCAACGGATAACGATGTTGCCAGAAACTAAGGGGCTTTAGCTCCATTATTTAAGACATATGAAAATCAGGTGGGTAAATATTCTCCCAAGGATGGAAATGGGAGCGATGAAATAAGATGCGTAATCCATGTTGGTTAGAATACAGTATTGTAGCTTAAAGGGCAAAAAATATTGCTTAACAAAAAATAAATGCAATTGAATGAGCCAATATGGAGAAATTTCGTGTAGTAGTAGTCAGCAGTTAAATTGTAGTACTAACACGAAATTATAAACCAAAATTCGCAATAATGAGAAGAGTTCTTTACACATTCGTATTTTTAATACTATCAGCCATGGTATTTTCCAATGGCAATTACCCCAATGACCGTGGGATCGTTTCTGCCGGAAACGAGCAACAAAACAAACCAGTATCCCGAAATTTGTTTGTCCACAGTACGGGAACCAATACCACTGACAATTATCAAACAACAGGAATCAGCTCAACAGCTGAAAGGGGAGATGTAGCTCCCTTCGCAGCAGGCATAAAAAACTTTGACCCCACGCAGGGAAGTTATCAAGGCTCTGCCCGTGCTACCTTCAAGTCTGGCCAGATACCTACAGACTATAATTCCAACCCCGGGGCTGGCGAATTATCTGATTGCCCTGGAAATCTTACAGTAAGTATACCCCTGGGGGCAATTATAACGGGAGTGGATGTGTCCTATGAGATGACAGCCGTGAACCTGGGTTTTATGGTGGACCAACGTTCGAAAATCATATGTACCTCTTCGGGGGGAGAGGCTGAGCCCTCTTTCACTGCAGGTTCGGGGACTAGTAACGGAACATATTCCTATGAAAGAACAGGTCTTGACATAGCCAATAATGTCTCCGGGGGTGGAAATATTTCGTTCCAACTGCATGCTTTAAGGATTTATGGCGCATCAGGTGATGGCTGCGGTACCAGCCATAATTTTGTGGAAGATGAAAGCTGGACCATCACCGTGCACTACACTGCACCTCTTCCTTTCTTTGATGATTTTGAAGCAGAGGAGCTTTCCGCATCATGGTCGCAGTATGTATTGGGCAGTGACGCGCAGGTTTGGAGGCATTCTACAAATGTTTTTCATGGTGGTGCCAAATCTCTTTTTCATCTCTATAATGCAAGTGCCCATGCCGATACATGGCTGGTTTCGCCTGCCGTGCTGTTACCCGAACAGAATTCTTCCCTTCTAAGTTTCTGGTTTCGTGCAAATTTCTATGGTGATTATACCTATACAGGTCTTTGGATTTCAACAGGCAGCCCGGATCCGCAGGATGAGGATTATGTTGAAGTTTTTGAATTTAATGATATTGTAGGGAGCCAATGGCTTTATTATGATCTTGATTTGGATGAGTATAAGGGTCAGGAGATTCACGTGGCACTGGTATACCAGGGACAGGGAGGACATGATTTTTACCTGGATGATTTCAGGATAATTGAAAACCCCAAAATAAATAAACCGGTTTACTTCAATTCGTATCCCAATTTTTACAGTCTGGAAGTTTTAGATTTGGAAGCACTCCAGGGGCAGTATGGTTTGGGAATCCCATTGCATACATTTTTACGGACCTCCACCTGGGCCAATGGACGGATTTATGCTACGAACAATTCAAACCTTTTTTCCATAATGCCCGACTCTGTCATGGTGGATATCATTAACGATGGGTTAGCCTTCTCCAATGGCCTGGCGTATAACCATTTTGAGGATGAGATGTTTTTGCTGGGCGGGAACTATGGGGGTAAGGTTTACAATATCGAGGATTATGCTACGGAGGGAAATCTGGTTGAAATAGGTAGCATCCCTTCCAACAAAAATATAAGCGCGGGAGTTTTCGACAACCAGGGAATTTTTTATGTCGTGTATGGTAATAATGTTACAGGACGATTATATTTAGGTACTTTGAATGCAATTACTGCCGGGATTACAGAAATAGGTGATTTTGCTGAAATTTCAGGAACCCTGGGTTCTTTAATGTATGATCATACGGATAATGTATTGTATTACCAATACAATGAGAGTTCACAAACGGGACGCTTGCTGATACTGGACAGGGAAACGGCAGAAGCCACTAATGTGTCAGGCTCACCCGAGGTGTCACGGTTTGCTATGTCGATGCCTTTTTCCAATGTTTACCTTGAAGTAATAAATGATGCGACAGATGCGCCCCTGGAGGAAGCACGGATTTTGTTTGATAATCATGAAATCAATACCGATGCCAATGGGCAGGCTATGATTGGTCTTGGATACGGAACACATGATTTTGTAGTTGAGAAAGATGGATTTATGGCAGCAGGCGTAACCGTTGAATTGGGCTATGCCGGCAGTGAAGTAAGCATTAGGCTTACACCTACCTCCACCCTTACCCTTGATGTGTATCACGGCAGTAATCCCTTGCCCAATGCCAATGTAAGCATTGAAGGAGAACAAACCCAGACTACCAACTCGCAAGGGAGGGTGGTATTTGCTGACTTAACGCCTGAAATTAAGGAATATTCAGTTGCTGCAACTGGCTATGATACTAAATCGGGTACAGTAGATTTGAGCGACGGGGATGTGAGCCTGGAGGTGTTTCTTGATCCCAGCAGCTACCTTGTTACAGTTGAAATAGGACCCTCAGGAGCAGGAAGTGTTACCGGAACGGGTGAATACATGCATGGCTCACAGGTGTCACTCAGTGCCACTGCCAATGAAGGGTTTACCTTTGCCCATTGGGCAGAAGACGATGATGTGGTATTTTCTAATTCAAGCTATACCTTTACCATAAACCGCGACAGAGATTTAAAAGCCATTTTCACCCCCAACGAATATGATCTTACGGTGAATGCGTCTCCCCAGGGAGCAGGCAGCGTTGATGTTAATCCTTCTCAAAGCACCTATCATAAAGGAGAGGCAATTTCTGTGCAGGCCATAGCGGAAGAAGAATATAGATTTGTAAACTGGAAAGACGCTGATGGAAATGAGTTATCCGCACAATCAGTCTATAACTTCACCATGCCTGCAGCAGATTTATCCCTTACTGCTCATTTTGAACTTACAACAAATCTATCTGTGCACAGCTGGCAGGGACTTGAAATCTTCCCCAATCCGGCCAGGAGCCATATCAATATTCAGGGAGATCTATTGATTGAAATGATAGAGGTGTATGATATCCTGGGACAATTAATGATGTCGCGGGAAAATCCTGATAAGGATTTACAGTTAGATGTGTCGGATTTCAAACATGGAATGTACTTCCTGAGGATTTACTCTAATGGAGAATCTGAAAGCCATCGAATTTTTGTAATTGATTAATATTTATAACTAGAGTGTTAAAAAACGAAGACCCGGCCATGTTTTATGGCCGGGTTTTTTTGGGGGGAAGTTGTGAGCTTGGAATCAAGAATTATGCTATCTCAAACGTAATTCATGCAGAACAAATGCATAACTTCCGGTGTTTTAATTAAAATCACATTCATCCACAAGGAAAAAGGAGGCAATATGAGTTGGTATAATATTATAACAGTGCTGCACATAGTAAGTGCCGCAATAGGTGTGGGAGCAGCAGCAGCTAACGATTCAGTTTTTATGGGTGCCATACGCAACCGCAGAATCAGTCACGACCAATTTGTTCTGATGCGCAAGGCATCAGATGTATTGATCGGAGGACTGGTGATATTGATCCTTACAGGCGTTGTGCTGATGCACCTTAATGTAGCCCTGTGGACTATGCCTCACTTCCAGGCCAAAATGACCGTGGTATTGATACTGCTGATCAACGGCATCATATTTCATGCGCGGGTCATTCCCATGCTGAAGGAATACAGCAACATCACCATGCCCAAACAATTCATCACTTCCCAGCAATGGCTACTGGCCATCACCGGCTCCACATCGGCTGTGAGCTGGTTCTCTGCACTGATCATTGCAGTGGTAGGTGATATCGGGGCACCATACCTGTTGTACATGGCGATCATTTTAGCATTTATTATAGGAGGTTCACTCGTGGCCCACTATCTGCTCACACACATCATATTTAAACAGGAAAACGATAGTCCCGAAAAGCTTG
>SLOR01000286.1 GCA_007132395.1 Bacteroidales bacterium | reverse complement strand
TCAGGCGACAGAAAAGGGCCGTCGGTTTTACCGGGCTCGGCGATTAGCATGGGAGACAAACAGGTGAATGTCATCTCACGTGTAGTGTCAGGCAGTGCTTCTTGCAGCTTTTCAATGCTTTCTACCACAAAAGCCACTTTCCCATTTTTATCCCCTATTTTAAATTCTTTATTTTCAAAAATGGCAAAAACAAAGGGTTCTATTTCGGGGTCACCGTAAAAAGAAAGCACCACAGCAGCCTCATTGTGTTCAACAATCAGTCTGTCGCCCTGGTGCTTATGTCCGACAAACTGTACATCCGAGAATGTAAACATCCTGTACTCACCTCTGGAATCGGCATATCCTTTTTCTCTGGCCCATTTACCAAAACCATCTACCTCAAAATGAAGCATTTTGTGAATCCATGACGAGAATTCATTCTGATAATTTGCGGGCAGCAGAAAAGGCGCTTCCCCTTCCAATTTAAAATTCAATTTAAATCGCATAAGAAATCTGAATTGTTTTTTGGGTTGAAAAAATTCGCAATGACATACCTGCAAAGCACGCATGGCTGAAGCATAAGCAGAAACAGTGTTGCAGAAGGCTGGAAAATTCGGCCGGAAAAGTTGTGTATGTAGCCTCTCGCTTTCATTTTTGCAAACGGGATATTCTGTCTTTCATCTTGTTTGAGGTACAACAAAAGTGCTATCGTTGATTTGAAAGTTAAAATTAAGCATTATGTAAAATAAATAAAACAAAAACCATGAAATAATCGATTCCCTGAAAATGGAAAGGCCACCCAATCTGCTATTGGGTGGCCTTTCAATGTATTTAGAAGAAATTATCTTCTAACTATTTCCTGGAATTCAGCCACGTTGAAGTAACGGATAAATTCACGGTCTGTTTTGGCTCTTTCACCATGAGCTGGGTCAAGCTGAACAGCTTTTCTGAGGTTTTCAAACACCATGTTGTTGTTTTGTCTGCGGGCACCAATAACGGCTTTCAGATAAGAAACAGAAGCGCTTTCGGGAGCACACTCCAGATTGGTCATTGCAGCAGCTTCGTTTCCTGCCATCAGTTGCGCTAAAGCAACATTGTGGGTGCAGGTGCGACCGGCAAAAGAGGTAAGAGCAGCCTGGTAGTCACCTTTTTGAATCATCAGGATACCTACGTTGTAGTTTACTCTTGCGCCTTGTCCTTGTGCAGCCTCGAAGTAGGATTGTGCATTATCAAGGTCACCTTCCCATGCAGCAACAACACCCAGGTTGTTGAGTACATGTGCGTTGTTAGGAGCAAGCTGATTAGCTTTTTCCAGGTCTCTTGCAGCTGCTTCTGCATTGCCAAGCTTAAGGTTTACGTAAGCAGCATTGTTAAAGCCTCTGTAGTCTTGTGGGAAAATTTCCTGAGCTGATCTGTAGATAGCCAATTTGGTTTGCATGTCATCAGTAAGTGTAGCAGCGTAGAGCAGCTCTTTCACGTCAAGTTGCGCAGGTTCTGCGGTAGAAAGTCTCGCGATTTCTTCGTCAGTTTTCTTGGGTTCGTAAGCAGTAACAACTACTTCTGCACGACGCAAAGGCTCAAGAAGTTTTTCTATCTCAGCATAGATGATAGTCATATCCTTGATTCTTCTTTCTCTTTCAGCAGGTGAAAGCTGAGAATTGATAACATTAGAGATAGCTTGCTTGTCCTGAATGTCAGAAGCGTTAAGCAGCCTCATGAAACCATCAAAGTCTTCACCTTTGGCAGTAACTTTCAACTCGGGCTTTTCCATTTCCACACTGAGTTCTCTTTCGAGTCTGCGGAAAAGATTGTTTGCATAAGTTTCAGCTGCTTTACCACGGTTTTCAGAGAGTCTTTCGTTAAATGCTACTTCACCCTCGGGGGAAGCCCATGCATTTACTTCTACTGATTTAAGTTTCCACTGTTTTTTCAGGAAGTCGGTCAGTTCTTCAATTTTTTTCTGGTTTTCATCTTTTCTGTTAAGAGCCAGTCTCCAGTCGATATTGTGCCTCATGTAAGCAAAATATATACTGGCAGATCTTGTAACCAGGGTTTCTTTTTCATATCCGTGGGGAGCAAGAGCGATGTCTTGTCCTTTGTCAACCTTTTGTGAGGTGTTAACTACCCCATCAGCTACTTTTCTGTCTTCCAGAGGTGTGATGTCGCCTTCACGACCTTCTCTGTAAACTCTTGCCCTGATGATTAACTCCGAAGCTTCCATTCCTTCTTCGAAAGCAACTACATCGTTAATGGCAAAAGAGGTAGCAGAGCCACGGTTAACTACAGTACCTTGTCCAGAAGTCTTATCGCCTCTTAAATACACTGTAGAGAGTTCTTTTTCACCACCTTCATAAACCAAAACAGGCGTAAGCTCGAGCTTGGCCCGTCTGTGGAAATACTTATCACTTACACGACCGTTAACATCTACCGCTACTTCACCTCCATGGTTTTCAAGTGGATTCACCTGGGGAGTATAGCTGATACCATCACCATAATCCCTAATCATTTTATTCAGTCCACAACTGCTGAAAATTGCTGCTACTAAAAGCAATACAGCTAATACTTTTACGTTCTTCATAGTTTTTAATTTATATTAGATTAAACTGCGTTTTTTGGGGTTCTCTTTTAAGTTAATACTCCTTTTTATCTCATGTTTGGGTTATAAACAACCACAAATATAAAAAAAAATAAAACTACACATACATTTTTACGTGTAATGTTTGCGTGGAGTTTCATATTTTACAGATATTTCTTCACAAAATATAAAGCAAGTATCTCAAAGTTGCAAAGTAACAAAAAAAAATCGTGCCTTTTGCCCTTTTATTGGGCATTGCCCGAATAATAATATAAACATATATGCATGCCTGGCTACTCTCTTATTTTAGGTGTTTCGTGTAAAAATATTCATGCCAAAATCCCCCTGAAAAATGCCTGTCTCTTAAGAGATTTTCTCAGCAGATGATCTCAATTATAACCTGCCACATAGAATGTTTCAACATAAAAGCAGTCAGCAGGACAAACCTTATTATTGTCAGATAAAATAAAATATGCATCTTTGCACCGCCTTTTCAGAAATAGATTTTGGCAGGCGTAATGGTGACAAATGGCTCAATATTTTTTTGAAATTATTTTTGAGAATCCCAAAATTAGTTTTACATTTGCACTCCTTTTTAGCAAGGCCCGTTCGTCTAGGGGTTAGGACGCCAGGTTTTCATCCTGGTAGCAGGGGTTCGAATCCCCTACGGGCTACTTACTAACAACATTTATATTACAGAAAGACTTAAAAAAATATTTTTATTATGGCCAACCATAAATCAGCAAAAAAGAGGATCAGGTCAAACAATGCCAAGAGATTGCGCAACCGTTACTATGCTAAAACTACCCGCAACGCGGTGAAAAAGCTTAGACTGACCAAAGATAAGAACGAGGCGACGGAATCACTTCCCAAGGTAGTGGCATTGTTGGATAAACTGGCCAAGCGTTCAGTAATCCACAAGAATAAGGCTTCCAACCTTAAATCTAAACTGACCCGTTACGTAAACCAGCTATAATTTTAGCCTGCGGAAAAAAATTATTTGGAGTTTTAAAAAATTCTATAATTTTGCAGTGCTTAAAAAACGGCCCGTTCGTCTAGGGGTTAGGACGCCAGGTTTTCATCCTGGTAGCAGGGGTTCGAATCCCCTACGGGCTACACCAAAAGGCTTTTGTTTTACAAAGGCCTTTTTTTTATGCCTGCAATTCATTATATTCGTCTAAACAGGCTATGTAATGAAAGAGAACGAAAACGAAAACGCAGGCCCACGGCCGGCGGGTATAAAATCATGGGCACACGACGACCGGCCCCGCGAAAAACTGCTTGCCAAAGGCCCCATGGCACTTAGCGACGGAGAATTGCTTGCCATACTCATTGGCTCGGGCACACGACAACTTTCGGCCGTTGACCTGGCCCGCAATATCCTTGCATCCACCCAAAACAGCATTTCAGAACTATCGCGACTGAGCATCAAAGAGCTCATTAAGTTCAAAGGGATAGGAGAAGCCAAAGCCATAAATATTGCCGCGGCACTGGAAATAGGCAGGAGACGAAGGCTTAATGACGGTTTGCAGAAAAAAAAAATTACCTCCAGCCGCGATGCCTTCGAAATCATGCACCCACTGCTCAGCGACAACAATTACGAGGAGTTTTGGATTATTATCCTTAATCGTGGCAATGTAGTTAAAAGAACCCTGAAAATCAGTGAAGGAAGCCTTGCAGGCACGGTGGCCGACCCCAAAAAAATATTCAAACTTGCCCTTGAAGAAAATGCTTCCTCCGTAATTCTTTGCCATAACCACCCCAGCGGAAATGTTCAGCCCAGCGCAAAAGATACGGAGATTACGCAAAAATGTAAAAACGCAGGGCTGTTTCTCGATCTACCAGTGCTTGACCACATCATAATAGGACAGGACAAATACTTTAGCTTTGCCGATGAAGGATTGCTTTAAATATTGTTATCTTTAACCCTGAGAAACCTGCTGCAAGACTATGGTACTGCTTTATGCTCCAAGAAAAAGTAACCGGATACAATATATTGCAAAACTTATACTTAAAGAAATTTGCGGTTTTGAATATGCCGTAACCTCTTCTCCTGAGAAATTCATCAATTTCAAAGGGGCCAGAATCAATTACTCCGGCAAAAAATTTCCCGACGATTCCATTAACATTTTCCCATCGGGATTTTTACTGGAGAAGGGCATCAGGGAATTTACCCCCAGTTTTTCCCAAAACCATAACAATCCCATTCTATTTCCGGAGCCAAAGGATTCAGGCCACTGCGATTTGGGCTATGATATATTCTCCTCTTCCTTTTACCTGGTAAGTCGTTACGAAGAATACCTTCCCTATCTGGAGGACCGATACGGCCGCTTTGAGGCCGACCAAAGCTTTGCCTTTCAGCACAACTTTCTGGAAACTCCCCTGGTAGATGTGCAGGCCCTTGAACTAAGGCAGAAAATCCTGGAGCGATTCCCGGCTACTCCCTTCGTGCAAAAGCAGTTTTCCTTTATCCCCACCTACGATATTGATGTGGCATATGCCTACAAGGGCAGAGGGGTTACGAGAAACCTGCTGGCTTTTATAAAGGATATTTTCACACTTGACTTTTCCAATTTCAGGCAACGCATCCTTGTTTTATCGGGGAAAAACCCCGACCCCTATGACAGTTATGAATTTCAACTGGAGCTGCAAAAAAAGTACAAACTCCATCCTGTTTACTTTTTCCTGGCAGCCCAGTATGGCCCCTATGACAGAAACATATCCATTTATTCTCAGCAATTTCACCTATTATTGAAAAGGCTTGGCGATTATGCCGAAACAGGCCTGCACCCCTCTTTTGCGTCCCATCAGAAACCCGGCAAGCTCCTGGATGAAATAAAAACGGTGGCCGCTACCCTTAACAGAACCGTGGAAAATTCAAGGCAGCATTTTCTGAAAATTCATTTTCCCGACACCTACCTTAATTTAATACGATACAATATCCTGAGAGACTTTTCCATGGGATTTGCCTCCCATACAGGATTCAGAGCCGGTACGTGTACCCCTTTCAACTTTTACAACCTTCCGGAAGAAACAGAAACACGCCTGAAAATATACCCTTTGGCGGTGATGGACGGAACACTGAAGGATTACATGAACCTAAGCCGTAAAGAAGCACTCGCCAAAAGTGTTGAACTTGCAGAAAAGGTAAAAAAAGTAAATGGAACATTTATCTCCCTCTGGCACAACGATACGTTAAGCAACACAGGAGCATGGCAGGGATGGCATGAAGTGTATACAGAGATGCTTGAACAAATCTGCTTCGGAGGGAGCACCGGAATTAAACCAAACATAAGTGCTGAAGCAATAAGCGGGCATGTCGATAAAAACACCAATAACCGCACAGCACAATGATACAGTTCGTGGAAAATAAGGATATAAATTTTGAAAGGTGGGACCAATGCATTGACCAGTCCCTCAACGGCATTATTTATCCCTATTCCTTTTACCTCGACCAGGTAGCACCGGGCTGGGCAGCCCTGGTGATGGATGACTACCAGGCAGTAATGCCACTACCCGTTGAGAAAAAAGCCGGATGGCCTTATGTTTACCAGCCATTTTTCGTGCAGCAGCTGGGCGTTTTTTCGCCTGCCCCCCTGGCCCCGGATATGGTAAAAAAGTTCATAGAACATATCCCCTCCCGGTTTCGCTTTATAAACTACAACCTCAACATCCATAACCGGACAGAGAACATCAAAGGGGTCAAACTAATTAAACATACCACATTCGAACTGGATTTAATAAGCCCTTACAGTGTTCTTCAGAAAAACTATTCTTCCAATACCCTGCGCAACCTCAAAAAGGCAGCAAAAAATAAAATATTTGTAACACCCGCATCCGACCCGGAAATCATTATTGAAAGCTTTCGGCGATATCGCGGTAAAAGCATTAAAAACCTCGGTGAGGCTCAATACAACACATTGAAGCATCTGATACATTCAGGAATTTACAGGGGCAACGCCAAGGCTTATACTGCCTGGGACGCGCAGAACAATTTTTGCGCAGGGGTTGTATTTTTGTATTCTCACAAAAAAACCATCCTTATTTTTTCGGGCAGCACACCCCCGGCCCGCGAAAACGGAGCCATGACAGCCATCATAGATCAGTTTATCAAGGACTATAGCGAACATGATTTAACGCTGGATTTTGAAGGTTCTGACAACAGGAACCTGGCCCGTTTTTATAGCGGTTTCGGGTCAAAAGAATGTGTATATTTACAGGTG
>SLOR01000218.1 GCA_007132395.1 Bacteroidales bacterium | reverse complement strand
CGGTACCTGCATTCACATTTCCGGTAACATAGCTGTCGTAAAAAACCCTGTAGTTTAGTTTCTCGCCCCTTTGAAAGGCATTGTTTTCAAGCTTTCGAAACTCCTGGGCAGCAGCAGAAAATTGCAAACCGGCAAAAAGGAGGAAGAGTAAAAACGAATACCGAAAAATATTTTGGCCTTTAAAAGTTTCCATACAATGTGTTTTTGATGAATTAGCATTTACGAATTTAACAACTTAAAGATTTACTGCAGAAATTTTAGTTAACAACTTTGTCTTACACACAGTAAACTAAAAACAGAACATATATTGTTCAATATTTCCGGAAAATCTTTTGCATGGGTAAAACCAAAAAACGTTCCAAAGTTTTTTGGCAAGGGCCCGGGCCTGTTTTTCGGCACCTCCACCACTCTTCTGTCAAATCCTATTTGTGCAATACACCCAACCCTATAATTTATGTGATACATGATTTTTATTACTTTCTCTCTGCTTGTTTCTTTTAAAAAAAGCGCTTCCACCGCAATAACAGGCAGAAGCGCTTTCTTTATTTATGAATTGTAACAGGAATGGCTAAAGCCAAGGGCAATGGATACTGGAATTGCTTCTATCCATTGCCGTCAGTTTTAACTGATGGATTGGATAGTCTTAAAAACAAGTGGACTTAAGCTCCATTTTTTATTCTGGCAAGATTGCTGATATTTAATTGTTGTAAATATTTGGTTTGCGATGTTAAATTACCACGTTTACAATTTTGCCCGGTACCACAATTACTTTTCTGGGGGCTTTTCCCTGCAGCCACTTTTGCGCCTCTTCCATCTGCAAAATGGCATCTTCTACTTCCTGGGGTGTGCTACCTGCGGGCAACTCTACCTTGAAACGGGTTTTCCCGTTGAACGATACCGGGTAAAGCACCATATCTTCGGCGATAAACCCGGGGTTCCATTGGGGGAATTGTGCATGCACAACACTCTCTTTGTTGCCAAGCAATGCCCACAACTCCTCAGCCATATGGGGTGCAAAGGAGGAAACCAGCACTGCCAGGGGTGAAAGTATCTCACGTTTGTTGCATTTGAGGTCCGTCAACTCATTCACGCAAATCATAAATGAGCTCACGGCAGTATTAAATGAAAAGCGCTCAATATCCTCGCTTACCTTTTTAATGGTTTTGTGCAGCACTTTCAGCTCCGCTGCTGTGGCTTTTTCGTCCGTTACCTCAAATTCATTGTTGCGGTCGTGATATAACCTCCAGAACTTGCGGATAAAGCGAAATACTCCTTCAATGCCGTTGGTATCCCAGGGCTTAGCCTGCTCCAGGGGCCCCAGGAACATCTCGTACAGACGCAAGGTGTCGGCACCATAGCGTTCTATGAGGTCGTCGGGGTTTACCACGTTATGGAAAGATTTGGACATCTTCTCCACCTCCCATCCGCAGATGTATTTGCCATCTTCCAGGATAAACTCAGCATCCTTAAATTCAGGATTCCAGTTTTTAAATGCATCAAGATCCAGCACATCATTATGTACGATATTCACATCCACATGAATAGGGGTAAAATCGTGCTGCTTGCGCAGATTGTACGATACAAACTGTTTCGTTCCCTTTACTCTGTAAACAAAACTGGAGCGACCCTGTATCATTCCCTGATTGATGAGCTTTTTAAAAGGCTCTTCCTTGATGCTCACCCCGATATCATACAAAAACTTATTCCAGAATCTTGCATAAATCAGGTGACCGGTGGCATGTTCGGCGCCACCGATATACAGGTCAACATCCTGCCAGTATTCAATGGCTTGCCTTGATACCAGGGTGCTGTTGTTATTGGGATCCATATACCTTATATAATAGGCACTTGAACCTGCAAAACCAGGCATGGTGTTGGTTTCGAGTGGGTGTCCTTCGGGGGTTTCCCATCCTTTGGCCCTTGCAAGGGGCGGTTCGCCGGTTTCGGTGGGCAGGTATTTATCTACTTCGGGAAGCTCAAGGGGCAGATTATTTTCATCCAGCATGTAAGGAACTCCTTCCTTGTAATAAACGGGGAAAGGTTCACCCCAGTAACGCTGACGGCTAAAAATGGCATCGCGCAAACGGTAGTTTACTTTCATCTCACCAATACCCTTGGCCTCCAATCTTTGAATAACCGTGGCAATGGCCGATTTCACATCCATGCCGTTGATAAAATCGCTGTTTACCAGGATTCCCTCTTTGCCATCATAGGACTCCTCTTCAATATTCCCTCCGGAAACCACTTCCACAATGGGCAGATCAAAATATTTGGCAAAGGCATAGTCGCGGCTGTCGTGGGCAGGTACAGCCATGATGGCTCCTGTGCCGTAGCCGGCCAGCACATAGTCGGCAATGTAAACTGGAATTAAATCACCGCTGAAAGGATGCACACAATAAGCACCTGTAAACTGTCCGCTTACCGTCTTCACCTCTGTCATGCGTTCTCTTTCGGAGCGCTTGGATGCTTTTATCACATACTCGCTCACGGCAACAGAATACTCTTCTGTTGTAATCTGTTTTACCCATTCATGCTCGGGAGCAATCACCATAAAGGTTGAGCCAAAAATTGTATCGGGCCGTGTGGTAAAAACCTCCAGGGTCAGGTCGTGATCTTGGATGGGGAAAAATATGGTAGCCCCTTCCGAACGACCAATCCAGTTTTTCTGAATTTCCTTGAGCGACTCGCTCCAGTCAATGGTATCCAGGCCCTGCAATAAGCGCTCAGCATAGGCTGTGATGCGCAAGGACCATTGCTTCATGGTTTTTCGTTCTACGGGGTACCCTCCTCTTACCGAGAGTCCTTCTTTTACTTCATCGTTGGCCAGCACGGTTCCCAGTAGCGGACACCAGTTGACCATGGTATCGGAAAGGTAAGCCAGGCGATATTTCATTAGCACATCCTGCTTCTCACCTTCATTCATCTTCAACCACTCCACGGCGGTAAATTCGGGTATTTCATCACAGGCCGCCTCAATGCCGATATTTCCACTTCGTGCAAAAGCATCCTCCAGTTCTTTGATGGGGCGTGCCTTATCCTGCTTTGTGTCGAAATAATGTTCGAAAAGCTGAACAAACGTCCATTGCGTCCATTTGTAGTAAGAAGGTTCACAGGTGCGTACTTCACGATCCCAGTCGAAAGAGAAGCCTATTTTATCCAGCTGCTCGCGGTAGCGTGCAATGTTTTTTTCGGTGGTGATGGCCGGGTGCTGCCCCGTTTGTATGGCATATTGCTCGGCAGGCAATCCGTATGCATCGTACCCCATGGGGTGAAGCACATTAAATCCTTTTTGTTTTTTGTAGCGGGAATAAATATCGGATGCAATATATCCCAGGGGGTGCCCCACGTGCAGACCGGCGCCTGATGGGTAAGGAAACATATCCAGCACATAATACTTGGGTTTTCCCAGGTCAATCTCTGTTTTGTAGGTTTTGTTCTCGCGCCAGTAATCCTGCCACTTCTTCTCAATGCTTCTGAAATTATATTCCATTGTATAATAGTTTTTAGGCTTGTTTTTCGACTTGCGAAATTAGTAAATGTGGGGGAATTAATCGAAAATGTTTTGTTCTGCTACCTCAAGCCCTGAGCAGGGAAGGATGGGCGGAGTTTTGGGTGAACCTCAGATTTGCAGCGGAGAACCTACTGAATATTTTTACCCGGTTTGGGTAAAGAAAACCAGAATATGCTTCCTTTTGCTTCTTCACTCTGCAACCCGAACACGCCCTTGTTCTTTGCCACGAAATCCTTCACCAGCATCAGCCCCAGTCCGCTGCCCTTTTCTTTGTGGGTACCCGGCATGGAGCGAAAGGGTTTTGTGCCAGAAAGTATCTCCTCTTGCCGATCTGCCGACATACCCACACCCATGTCCTTCACACGCACCTGAACAAAGTCAGGGGTTTCACTCACCTCAACCGCAATTTCGTTTTCGGGGTGGGAATATTTTATTGCGTTGGACAACAGGTTCCGCAAAACGGCATTGAGCATTTCCATATCGGCAAAAGCCCTGAAATCTTCACCCTGAGGGAACACTTCAAAAAACAGTTTCTTTTTAGTAGCTGCGGGTCTGAGGAGGCTCACCGCCTGATTTACCGCCATAAGAACTTCCACTTCTGTTGGGTTGGCTTCAATGGCTTTCATTTGCGATCGCGACCAGTCGAGCAGGTTTTGCAGCAGATCATAGGCCCTTCGTGCAGAATCATTTACCAGCCCTGCCATGTGCGCTATCTCATCCTTCTCAAAAAATTCTATCTCCTTTTCCAGGGATTCTGTTCCGAAAAGAATATTGTTAAAGAGATTTTTCATTTCATGAGAAATCACGGAAAAGAGGCGGGTTTTTACCTCATTGAGCCTGATGAGCTCCTGGTTCTGGTCGGCCAGTAAATCGCGCGTAATTTTCAGTTCGAGATGGGTAAATATCCGCTGGGTAAGTTCTCCTGACTTGAATGGTTTGGTAATATAATCAACGGCACCCTTTTCCAGGCCTTTGAGTACTGCGGCCTCTTCAGCTTTTCCTGAAATAAAAATGATTGGGATATTTCTTGTTCCCGGGTTGTTTTTCAGAATTTCGCACACCTCATATCCGTCCATGGTGGGCATTGAAATGTCGAGCAAAATCAAATCGGGGCAGTTTGCCCGAATCACATCAAAAGCCTGCCTGCCGCTGGCAGCGCTGTAAATGGTCAGTCCTTTATCGCCAAGCAGCCGCTTCAGCAGTATTATATTTTCCTCCACATCATCAACGATGAGGATTCTAAGTACTTTACCTTTAAATATATTCGCTTTATCCATACCCAAAACAGCGTGTTTGGTTGCAAGGTTATGATTGCAAAATTGCCGCATGTGCTTAACACTCATGGGCAACCCAAAGCTAAAACATTTTGCGGTTTTTTTTCACTCCCTGAGAAGGCTTTCTGCAATGACCTTGAAAAACAAGCTTTGCACCATATCTAAACGTCCGGATAATTTCTTAAAGCAATCAGGGTTGATTCTTAAAAACTTCTATGCGCCATAGATACCTATAAGCGCCCATAAAATCAGCATGTGCAGGGCCATTAAACCGATACAATTTATGTGGCATATGCGGTTTCATCGCTTACTTTTTTATTGTAATTTTGAGGCCTTAATATTACTTCATTGCCTGATAGTATTTTAAATTCACATCAACAAAAAACATTGCATATGGATCAAAATAAGAAGGCCGGTTTGTTTGAAGAATTTTCGCCGGTTTCAACCCCTGAGTGGGAAGAAAAGATTCACCTGGACCTAAAAGGTGCCGATTATGAGAAGAAGCTTGTGTGGAATACCCTGGAAGGTCTGCGCATCAAGCCTTATTACAGGTCAGAAGACCTGGAAAATCTCAAACATGTAAAAACCCTTCCCGGGCAATATCCTTTTGTAAGGGGTAAGAAAATTGCCGGAAACAACTGGCTCATCCGCCAGGACTTTGAAGAAGCCCGCCCGGCAGAAGCCAATGCCCTGGCAGTAAAAGCAGTGGCAAAGGGCGCCGAAGCTCTGGGCCTCAATGCTGCCGAACTCAACACTGCCGAAGAACTCAAAACGCTACTTGCCGGCATTAGCCCGGAAAAGGTTGCACTAAACTTTTTGCACGCAAAAAAATATCCCGCTCTTTTTGCTTTGCTGGTGGATTACATTAAGAATTCCGGTTTGAATGCAAAAGCCGTTGAGGGTTCACTGGACTTTGATCCCCTGGCTTATTTTCTGCTGTACGGAAAATTCTACAATTCTGCAGAAGACAACTACAATGAAGCAGAAGAACTTATTACAAAAGGCAAACAAGAACTCCCCGGCTTTAAGCTTATCAGCATCAATGCCCAGCATTACCACAATGCAGGTGCCCATTCGGTACAGGAGCTTGCCTTTGCCCTGGCGCAGGGAAATGAATACCTGGCTGCTTTAACAGCCAAAGGCATTTCGGTAGACGATATTGCCCCCCGCATGCAGTTTACTTTTGCCGTTGGTTCCAACTACTTCCTGGAAATCGGTAAACTAAGAGCGGTAAAAATGCTGTGGGCTAAAATTGTGGAACAGTATAAACCCGCCAGCAAAGAGTGCATGATAATGAATATGCATGCGGTAACCTCGGGCTGGAATAAAAGTGTGTACGACCCCTATGTAAATATGCTGCGTACTACCACCGAAGCCATGGCTGCAGCCATTGCCGGCGTTGACTCCATGACCGTAGAACCTTTTGACACTACTTTCAAAAAAGCGGATGAATTCTCTTCTCGCATCGCACGCAACCAGCAGATTGTGCTTAAAAATGAATCTTACTTCAGCAAAGTTGCTGACGTGGCCGCCGGTTCCTATTATATAGAAAACATTACCGATGCCATTGCCGATGGAGCATGGAAACTGTTTCAGCAAGTGGAAGAATTGGGAGGTTTTGTTAAAGCAACAGAAAGCGGCTTTATCCAAGCGGAAATTGAAAAAACCTGCCAGCAGCGCGATATGGACATCGCCATGCGCAAGCAAATATTTGTAGGAGTAAACCAATACCCCAACCTTCAGGAAAAAATGCTCAGCAAACTTCAACCCACAGCTAAGCTCAATGATCTGGGAGGTCTGAGACCTTACCGTGGCCCGCAGGCTTTTGAAGCATTGCGCATGTCCGTTGAAAATTATGAGCAAAAAGGTTTATCTCTTCCTAAAGTGTATCTCTTTACCTATGGCAACCTGGCCATGAGAAAAGCCCGTGCCACCTTTAGCACCAACTTTTTCGGCTGTGCCGGATACCAGATACAGGAAGCCCCCATGGTAAAAAGCCTTGAAGAGGGTCTTGAAAAAGCG
>SLOR01000338.1 GCA_007132395.1 Bacteroidales bacterium | reverse complement strand
TGGGCATGCAGATTCCCTATTACAGGGGTATCCTGGGGCAGTATATTTTTATTATCCCGGAGTTGGATGCTGTGGTGGTAAGGCTGGGGCATAAAAGGTCAGACTACCGTATCAACGATATTCCCTCTGATGTTTTTATCTATGTGGATATGGCACTGGAGATGCTGGCCGGCGTGTATTAGGAAAGTTAAACTATAAATAATTCGTGTTTGGGAGAAACCGGAGATGCTTCGCTGCGCTCAGCATGACATACTTTGTAAGGAAGTATACGCATGATTGTGTAGGTTGGGGTTTTGCCCCAACCTACACAATCATGCCACCAAATCACCATAGCGCTCTGTCACTCTGAGTGAAACAAAGAGTCTCGCATGGGTCATGATGTAGTAGTTTTATAAAAATCAAAATATTTTCCATAGCCTGAATTACAATGCAATAAAATGTGTATTTTCGCGTGATTTGAGGAAAAAAAACATCTATTAAAAGAGTTGTAACACTTAATAAGCTGTAAAATGAAGAACAGAGTAATTTGGTTTATCGCATTAATTTTAGTTTTTGCCGGATGCCGTTCCAAGCAGATGGCTGCTGTGGAAACACCTGAATATGAGCGACCTGTCATTGAAAGAGAGAATAATATCGCAGTAGAGGTAGAAGCCGATCAGCGTATCCGTTCTCTTGAGGAAAGTTTTTCGTTCCTGCGCGATCAGGATCGTAACCTGCATGATGCCAATCCCTATTTCGTAATCATCGGTAGCTTCCGCAATAAGGATAATGCCGATCGCTACAAGGAAACCATCAAAGAAAAAGGCTTTGTGCCGGTAATACTATTGAGTGAAACCGGCTACCACAGGGTTTCTGTAGATTCTTACCTTGTTGAAGCGGATGCCCGCCGCAGAATCATGCAAATCCGCACCGACTTCCCCGAGCATGCCGATACCTGGTTGCTGGTAAGGAAGTAATTTCCCCGTTTAGGAAAGCTGATTTAAAAGAAAGAAGCATACCTTTTATTAGGTGTGCTTCTTTTTTCATTTTAAGAGTGTATTCCAGTATGGAACATAAGAAATTGAAGTATATTTGCTTGTTTTTATCTTCTTAAAAATCAAATAATTACAGTCATGTCCCGAGTTTTGAAACCCTTCATGTTTTATTTATTCAACCTGTATGCTCATTTCTTCGAGCAAAGCAGAAATATATTCGTTAAATCATTTTGTGCAATTCTTGTCAGTTTCCTGTTGTTTTCCGTTACAGCTGCATGGGGCATACAGCCCGGAAGCAAAGAAACAGTTATTTCCCGCAAACTGGTTTCACAAGACACAATTGTAGATGGCTTCAGAATAGTTCGTGGAGAGCGTCCCCCTATCAATCTTGACAGGATTTCTGCCAATGCATGGAAACAAGGGGTTGTACGAATAAAGCTTCAGGGCAATCAGGAAAATGAGAAGATCCTCGCGGTAATGAAAGCAGATGATGGCTACGTGCGAACCGGAATTACACAACTCGACCAGCTCAACCAGAAGTATGGGGTAGTAGCATATACACCGCTTCTTGAGGCGATTTACCAAAAATCTACCTTCACTGCAGAATATGAAGCTTTATTGAAAGCATGGGGGTTTCATTTGTGGTATGATTTGGAATTTACTGCAAAATCAGACATCCGTTCGGTAATTGCAGATTTCGAAAACCTGCAGGAAGTAGCTATTGCTGAGCCTGTTTTTGCTATCAGGTTGATTGAGCCTGTAGAGATGACTCCTGCGGATATCAGCTGGCAGGAGGAGCTCAAAGAGGATGCCGTATTTCCTGATGACTGGTATTTTCGTTTTCAGTGGCATTACCATAATACGGGTCAAAGTGCAGGAGAGCAGGTTGGGATTGAAGGAGTAGATATCGCTTTAAAAGCCGCCTGGGAAATAGAAACAGGTAAGCCCGGTGTGATAGTGGCCATTACTGATATGGGAATGGATTTTAGGCATGAAGACCTTGCGCTGAACATGTGGGTACACATTGGCCCTGACGGAGAGAATACTTTTGCTGCACCCATTAGTCATGGTTCGCATGTGGGGGGTACCGTGGCAGCAGTAACAAACAATGGCACGGGTGTGGCTGGTATCGCAGGGGGCAGTGGCTCAGGCGATGGGGTAAGACTAATGAGTGTTGATATTTTCAACAACGAAAACACCTTCTCACAACTGGCCTGCTTTATTTATCCTGCATTTCATGGTGCTGCCATTTCGCAGAACAGCTGGACCTATACAGAGCCTGATGTTTATAGCCAGGTATTATTGGACGGAATCGACTTTTTTAATTTATATGGCGGAGGAGAGGCCATGCCTGATGGGGGTATTACTATTTTTGCGGCCGGGAATAGTAATGACGATGGGAAATGGTTTCCGGGCTATTATTCCGGTGTCATGGCTGTGGCTGCCTATGACAACAAAGGGCGAAGAGCGGAATTCTCAAATTTCGGAGATTGGATAGATATTTCTGCTCCAGGTGTCAATGTAATGAGCACAATTAACGAGGAGGATAACAAATATGGCAGTGGGAGCGGTACTTCCATGGCCGCTCCGCATGTAACAGGCGTTGCTGCACTGGTGCTATCACATGTGTACGGGATTTTAACTCCGGATCAATTGTGGAATATATTGGTGAATAATACTTCGGATATCTATCAGTACAATGGAGACAGCCTTGCCGGCATGCTGGGCAGCGGCAGTGTAAATGCATATAAAGCACTTATGGCAGCCCGTATTTATCTGGAGAGGGTTGGAAATATAAAAAGTTTGAAGACTGCCCAAACAGATGTCCATGCCGTGCAGCTGGTGTGGGAGAAAAATGATAGTCTCAACCCTGTTATGCTGGTGGTTTCTGAAACCGGGCTATTTGACAAACCCCTTGATGGCTCCGGTTATTTGCCGGGTGATACCATAGGAGAAAAGGGTGTCGTTTTATATGTCGGAGAGGATAATGAATACCTTCATGATAATCTTGCTCAGGGTAAGACCTACCATTACAGAGCATATTCCTTTTCGGAAAACCACAATTATGCCACAGGTAAAGATTTGAAAGTGACTACACATTGCGGTTATTATAAAGAGCTGCCCTATAGTGAAACATTTGACAACTATCTTTTTGCTCCCAATTGCTGGGAGGTGGTTGATAATTATGGCGAAGGGCAGGTATGGAGATTCGGAGCGACAGAGCGAAGGTTAGAAAACAGCTCCGGGTTTTATGCATTTGTATCAAAAGACGCGTATGTATATGGAAGTTATCAGGATACAGATTTGATAAGCCCGGCCTTTGATTTCTCCCATTACAGGGATGTCTCCATTTCTTTTGTGCATTTTTTCAGTCGTTTTAATATTGCTGTTACTTCTGCAGCCGGAGTTTACTGGTCAGATAATGACGGGCAGAGTTGGAATCTTATTCACGAGTGGAGAGGCCCGGTGGGAAATGGCACCCTGTTTCAGCGTATCTTGCCTCAACTGGAGGGCTTGTCAAATGTAAGGTTTAAATTTAACGCAGCGGGTCATCATATCTCTGAGTGGGCTGTTGATAATTTTGAAATACACGGCACGTCCAATACTTACCTTCATAATTTCACCCTGGAGGTGGATATGGCACCCATTGACCATTTTGTGCACGGGCAACATAAAGTTTTTGTGTCGGGCAATTTTACCCGTTGGACCGAACCCGGGCAGGGTGGTGCATTTGAGATGTCATCCCATCCTGATAACCCTTTTGTGCACACCCTTGTACTCGATAGTATTCCTGCAGGAGTTTTACAGTATCGCTACTATACCGATGCTATAGGTCAAGGATGGGAAGGAGGAGAGAATGTGTCGGATGCTGACCGCGTAAAGGAAACTCCGGAGGATGGCCTGATTCAGGATGTGTGGGAATCCTTTTCTCCGGAATTTTACTCAGTTACTCTGGTAAGCGCTCCCGTATTTGCCGGCACCCAAAGTGGAGAAGGGGAATTTGCCGCCGGAAACACCATTATGATAAAAACCGAAGCTGCAGCCAACCCTGGTTTTGCTTTCTGGACAGATGGTTATGGGAATTTTGTTTCTGATCAGCCCGACTATGCTTTTCGCATGCCGGCCAGGGATGTGGCTATGAGTGCGGTGTACAGAAACAATACATCTATTGACGATTATAACCTCAGCCTGCTTGTTGTATACCCCAACCCTTGTTCCGATGTGTTATATGTGAAAAATATCAGGGGGATGCATAATATAAAAATTTTCAACTCCACAGGACAGTTAATGCTTGTAAAGCCTGTTACAGGGCAAGAAAGAGCAAGCCTTTCACTGGAAAATTTTGAACCGGGTTTTTACATCCTGGTTGCAGAAAGTGCTGAAGGCAAGAACGCTGTGCACAAAGTGCTTAAAAAATAGCCGGTTGTTGGTTCGTTCAGCTGATTAGCAATCATGGTCATGTCAAAAACAAACAAAATGAATTCCGGATATTTACTTGTTTTTTGCTTTTTGATCCCCCTTTCTTTTTCTTTTTGTGCCGGAAGACCGGATTCTTCCGCAAACCGGCAACAACAAAAGGATGAGACCGGCCTGCAGTTTACCACACCCGTTATATTCAGAATTGTAACAACATCAAGTGATGTTTCTTATGAAATATTCCCTGGAGCATCTAAGCAAAAGGACCTGGCCGAAGTGCATCTTAGTTTCAGGAACCTGCCTGCAGATAAGGAGGGATTGGCCTTTACACTGGTGGGTGGAGGTGTTGATGTGGGTTTTCATGGCCCCAATGCTACGGGATTTGAAGGCACAGGGGTGCATTTTGCTGGGGGAGAGGGCAACCCTCCCCGAACACCGGCTTATAAGCAGGATTTCACAAGAACAGTGCAGGAGGGTCGCCTCGAATTTACCTTCTGGTACACACCCACCGATATAATTACCCATTGGGACCCCGGGGCGGAAAGGTATGTGCCCCATACCGAAGTCACCCTTACCATGCACCCCTTCGGAGAGTGGAATAATGTACTGGCAGCCGATATAAATCCTTTTAACTGGTGCCTGGCCGGATTAGGAAAAGGGAACAAAGCGAGAATTGTTATTGTAGTTCCTTGAACAAACATCCCTTTTAATGGGTTATTCCCTTTATTATAAAGTTATTTTTTAGAATGTGAAGCACATTCTTTGATTTTGGAAATTTTTTAAACCAATTTAAATTACAAATCCAATGAGTAAACATTTTGCCAATGCGCGCTGGGAAGGAAACCTGCCCAAAGGAAACGGAAAATTCACCCTGAAAACCTCAGGATACGAAGGGGCATATAGTTTTCCTTCACGATTCGAGAATGATAAGCAAAAGTCGAGCCCTGAAGAACTTATTGGGGCCGCACATGCAGCCTGTTTTTCCATGGCTTTTGCCAATAGCCTTGATCAGGCAGGATTTAAGCCTGTATCCATTGAAACAGAAGCAGAGGTTACGCTTGATAAAACCGATGCAGGATTTGCTATTACTGAAATCCTACTGAAAACCAAAGGAAAAGTAGAAGGAGTGGATAAGGATAAATTCCTGGAAATTGCAGGTGATGCCAAGAAGAACTGCCCTGTTTCCAAAGCACTGGAAGCCGTGAAAATAAATCTGGAAGCAGAACTGGTTTCATAAAAACAGCAATGCCTCATAAAACTTACCGCTGTATCCCTTTTGGGTTGCAGCGGTTTTTTGGTTTTCATAAGCCGCGTATTTTTATTCTTTTGTTAATACGTTTTGTGATTATCCGCAATCTTGCCACTAATCAGTTTTATCCAAACTTAGCTAATGCTTTACTGTTTGATTTTTTGTCAACTTTTTGATCAAGCAAAAAGTTGAATAAAGAATAAATATTTTCCAAATTAAGGGTAATGAATCCGGGAAATAGGCTTAACACTATTTACTGGCAAGAAAAAGGATAATCCTTATAGGTTTTTTAAGAAGCGTTACGCTCAGGCTAATCAATCTTAACTATTTTTGAAAAAGAATCAACAGTATTCCGCGAACAATGAGAAGAAGATGAAAAAAATGGCAACTTTACTGATAACATTACTGGCGATTTATGCTGCAGTGCTGGCATTCTTTTTTGTTATGCAATCGGGTTTTCTGTTCTTTCCCCAACCGCTTGTGTCAAATATACCTGAGAGTGCTGTTGTGGAAGAAGTATTTGTTACTTCGGGAGAAAATGTTCTGCATGGCTGGCTCTGTAAAGCAGAAAGTGAACAGCCCCGCAAACTTATTATATACTTTGGAGGCAATGCCGAGGAGGTGTCGCATATGATAGCGGAGGCTTCCCGCTTGGGTGATTACGCCCTGCTGCTTGTGAATTATCCGGGTTATGGCAAAAGTGAGGGACGTCCCGGGCAAAAAAGTTTTTTTGAAGCAGCACTGGCTATATATGATTATGCGGTTTCCCGGGTAGATATTAGCCCGGATCACGTCGTTGTCATGGGGCGAAGTATTGGCACGGGTAGTGCCGTATATCTTGCCGCAGAAAGAAATGTAAGGGGTGTTGTTCTTATTTCGCCTTTTGAAAGTATCCGTGCTGTTGCACAATCTAAAATGCCTTTTCTCCCGGTGAGGTTAATTTTAAGACATCCTTTCCCTTCCAAAAAATTTTCCCGCAAGATAGGAGCACCCATGATTACTTTTTATGGGACCCATGACAATATTATCCCTCCCCGGCACAGTCAAAAGCTTATGCAATACTGGAAAGGACCAGCCCGGGGAATAGAGCTGCCGGGCTACGGACATAACAATATTTTTGAAAGCCGACAGATGTGGGAGGAGATAAAAAACTTCCTGGAAGGGCTTTAATGTTGGCAAACAG
>SLOR01000170.1 GCA_007132395.1 Bacteroidales bacterium | reverse complement strand
GATTTTGGTAAAATAAAATAGATTTTGGTTAGAGAGGGGTTGTTTCTGTTTTTGAAACAACCCCTCTCTAATTTGTATATGCGGCAAATGATTTTTTCTTACTTTTGCCACTGCTGATTCATTCCATGGCCGCACCGGGCGGGCAGGAATCCATATGCTTTTACTATGTGGCATATGTCCTGCGAAGTCTGTGGCTGCCTGCAATTTGCCCGCTATGTTAAGAATACTTGCCACATTTGTATTTATATATCTTATATTCAGGTTGTTTACAACCCTGGTGTTACCTTGGCTGGTGCGTTGGTACCTGGCACGGTTTCGCCGAAAGTTTTATGAGCAGAATCCACACCTGAGCCAGGATGAGCCTGCCCCGCGTAAGGGAAAAGCGGGAGTGAAGATTTCCTACAGTCAATCAGACAAAAAAGGTCATTCTCTTGAAGATGTGGGGGAATACGTGGATTTTGAGGAGGTAAAAGAGAAAAAAGAAAACAAGAAAGATAACGAGAACAAAAAGTAATAACTCATTTCCAATTTAATGTTTATGCAAAAGTTTGACTACAGGAAAGCCTTGCCCTACATCGGGTCTGTTCTTATTTTTATTATTTTGAGCATTGCCTACGTAAGCCCTGTGTTGCAAGGTAAGCGGCTGCTGCAGCCCGATATTGTTAAGTTTGAAGGAATGGCCAAGGAGATCAAAGACTTCAGGGAAGATACCGGACAGGAAGCCCTGTGGACCAACTCTATGTTTGGCGGTATGCCTGCTTTTCAGATTTCAGTCATCTATTCCAACAATATTTCCAACTTTTTGCATAAAGTGATGACACTGGGCTTGCCCCGCCCGGCCGACATGATATTTCTGTATTTTGCCGGCTTTTTCATTTTTCTGCTTATCCTCAAGCTGAATGTGTGGGTGGCATTTCTGGGGGCATTGGCCTTTGCTTTTTCATCCTATCACTTTATTATCATTGAAGCTGGACATAATTCCAAAGCGCTGGCCATTGCCTATATGGCGCCGGTGCTGGCCTCCATAATTCATGCCTTCAGGGGACACTATTACTCGGGAGGTTTGCTGTTTGCTCTGTTTCTGGCATTGCAACTGTTCTCCAACCACCTGCAGATTACCTATTACCTGCTTATCATCGTTCTTATTTACGGCGCCTTTGAACTCGCTCAGCAAATCAAAGACGGGCGTCTGAATAACTTCCTTAAAGCATCAGGGGTACTGGTGGCTGCTGCCATTATTGCTGTGGGGGTAAATATCGGGAACTTCTGGTCTACCTATGCCTATGCCCAGCATACTATGCGGGGCGGCAGCGAGCTTACCATCGGTGATGAAATCCATGATAGCGGACTGAGTAAAGAATATATTACACAATGGAGCTATGGCAAGGGAGAAACCTTCTCATTGCTAATACCCAATGTAAAAGGCGGCGCAACTCAAAGGCTGGGTAACACTGCGGCTGCCTTGGAAAAAGTGGATGCCGATTTTAGGCATGTAATTACCCAGGAAAACCATTACTGGGGAAATCAGCCTTTTACCTCCGGCCCTGTTTACGTGGGTGTGGTAGTTTTATTTTTGTTTATCGTATCGCTGTTTTACGTGAAAGGTGCACTGAAGTGGGGCTTGCTGCTGGCTGCTATTCTCTCCATCATGCTGGCATGGGGTAAAAACTTTATGCCCCTCACCTCGTTTTTTATTGATTTTATACCGGGATACAATAAATTCCGCGCCGTTTCCATGATACTGGTAATTGCTGAACTCGCAATCCCTGCCCTGGCATTCGTGGGGTTGAACTATATTTACAAGAATCCGGAAAAGATTTCTTACAAAGACAAGGCTTTTTTAACAGCCCTGGGTTTAACAGCCGGTCTTTCACTGATATTCTTTATTGCGCCCAGGGTGTTTTTCAGCTTTCTGAGCCATTCCGAAATGCAGGCTTTCGCCGGTATGGGAGGTAATGAAATAGACAGCGTGATACAAATCGACCGGTTTGTGCAAAACCTTGAAGCAGCGCGCGTAGCTATCTTCAGGGCCGATGCCATCCGCAGTTTCTTCTTTGCCATTGCCGCGGCCCTGCTGTTGCTGCTTTTCTCCCGTAAAATCATTAAACCCGCTCTGTTTGTGGGAATACTTGCCTTGCTCATTGTTATTGATATGTGGCCGGTAAACCGTCGCTACTTCGACGACTCATCCTTCGTTTCAAAACGACAGGTGGAGAATCCCTATCAGGCCACACGTGCCAATATGGAAATTTTGCAGGACAATGAAAAACACTTCCGGGTTTATAATGTAACGGTAAGCAGTTTTAATGATGCCTCTACCAGCTGGTTCCACAGTTCCATTGGAGGGTACCACGGGGCCAAGCTGCAGCGTTACCAGGAGTTAATAGACTACCATATCACCCAGGGTAATATGGGTGTTCTCAACATGCTTAATACCCGCTGGTTTATTGTTCCCGACCAGAACAGACAGCCCGCGGCAAGCTTTAATCCTGATGCCCTGGGCAATGCCTGGTTCGTGAGGGAGATACAACTGGTAGAAAACGCCGACGAGGAGATTGAAGCCCTTTATAACATTGATCCTGCTGTATCTGCCACCGTGGACATCAGATTTGAAGATAAACTCAGGACTGAGGAAATGAAATATGATAGCCAGGCCCGCATTGAACTGGTGGAATACCAACCCAACAGGCTACGTTATACCTACAATTCAAGGGCAGCGCAACTGGCTGTATTCTCCGAAATCTATTACCCTGATGGCTGGAAGGCATTTGTGAATGGTGAGGAGACAGAACATTTCAGGGTAAACTATATTCTGCGCGGAATGATTCTTCCTGAAGGAGAAAATGAGGTAGAATTCCGCTTTGAACCGGCCTCCTATAATGCCGGCGAAAAAATCGCTGCTGTTTTCAGCCTGCTGTTTATCGTGGTGGCGCTGTTTTACGTGTACAGGAAGGTAAAGCCCTTACTGCCCGTAAACAAGAAATAGAGCTCAAGGATGCAGAGAATCTGCACAAGGCATTTTCTGGGAAAGAATAGCTAATCTTTTTAGGCGTTGAAGCAAAAGGTTTATGGAAAAGGTACTTATTCTTACATACTATTGGCCGCCCAGTGGAGGACCCGGGGTGCAGCGGTGGCTTAAGTTTGTAAAATATTTACCCGGCCTGGGCTTTCAGCCTGTGATAGTTACCGTTGACCCGCAACAGGCCAACTACCCTGTTGCCGATGCAAGCTTGCTCGACGAAGTGCCGGCACAGCTGCAGGTGCATTCTACACCAACCCGCGAACCTTACGCGATTTATAAAAAACTAACGGGTAAAAAACAGCTTCCTTATTCCGGCTTTGTGAATGAGAAGGAAGAGGGAGGTATGAGTAAAATTTCACGTTTTATACGTGGCAACCTGTTTGTTCCTGATGCCAGGGTAGGCTGGAATGCTTTTGCCGTGAAAAAGGCCTCTGAGCTTATCCGCGACCATAATATAAAATACTTGATTACCACCAGCCCACCGCATTCCACACAACTTGCCGGGATAAAGCTTAAGGAATCTTTCCCTCACCTGCACTGGATTGCCGACCTGCGCGATCCATGGACGGATATTTTCTATTACCGTAAAATGCTGCATACTTCGTATGTGCGCAGGAAAGACAAGAAGCTTGAGGAAAAAGTGCTAAGATCGGCCGATGATGTGGTTACGGTAAGTGATTACATTAGGGAAATATTCCAAAAGAAACTTGAACCATACCTGCAGGATAAGATTAAAGTAGTTACCAACGGGTACGATGAGGAGGATTTTGCAGAAGAAGTTTCCTCCGCGGAGAACAGTTTTTTCACCATTTCTTACGTGGGCACCCTTGCTGAGGCATATAACCTGAAGGGTTTTGTTGCTGCGGTAAAAAATTTACAGGAACTATTGAAGGGTAAGCTGCAGCTGCGTTTTACCGGGCATATTTGCGAAAAATGGAAGGAAGAACTGCAGCAACTGCCAGGCGATTCTGTGAGCTTTCACTCGCATGTGCCACACCGTGAAGCTATCAGCGAAATGCGAAAAGCAGATATGCTGCTGCTGGTTATTCCTGAAATGCCTCAGAGTGAGGGTATCATCACTGGAAAGTTATTTGAATACCTTGCCTGTGAAATACCGGTACTTGGCATTGGCCCCCCTGAAGGAAATGCCGCCGAGATACTTCGCCAAAGCCGCTGCGGGGAAATGTTCGCATGGGATATGACCACAGAAATACAAACATACATTGAAGAGAATGCATTAAGAAAAAGAGAATGGCACCCACGGAAAGATGTCATTCAGTCGTTTTCACGGTATCAGCAAGCCGTGAAGCTGGTTAATCTAATGTCGGAGAAATAATATGAGCCTGTTTAAACCCAAGTTTTTTGACACCATAAAGCAATACGATCTGCGTCAGTTTTATGCCGATTTAAGCTCTGGCATAATCGTGGGTATCGTTGCACTTCCTTTGTCTATTGCCTTTGCCATTGCTTCAGGAGTAGCTCCCGAAAAGGGCCTGATAACAGCTGCCATAGGTGGCTTTCTGATCTCCTTTTTCGGGGGCAGCCGTGTGCAGATAGCCGGCCCTACGGGAGCCTTTATCGTTGTACTGTATGCTATAGTAGAACAATTTGGATTTGATGGGCTCGTAATTGCCACTCTTATGGCGGGTGTTATGATGCTGGCCATGGGACTATTAAAGCTGGGCAGGGTAATTCAGTATATGCCTTATCCTATTACCGTGGGTTTTACCAGCGGTATTGCGGTAATTATTGTTTCTACACAGATTACTTATTTCCTGGGAATGGAAAGCAAGGGTTTGCCTTCCGACTTCTTCAGTAAACTTATATTCTACTACCATAATGTAGGCTCCATAAATAGTAGCGCTATTATCATAGGAGTTTTAACCATTATCGTGACAATTCATGGTGGAAAAATCAGCAGAAAAATCCCCGGAACTTTACTTGCCATTGTGTTAAGTGTTATTCTGGTGCAGGTTTTAGGGATGGATGTTGATACCATCGGCAGTCGTTTTGGCAGTTTGTCGGCAAGCATTCCCATGCCGAGCATTCCTATGGTGGATTTGGATACCGTTCGTCAACTGGTAGTGCCGGCTTTTACCATTGCAATGCTGGCATCTATAGAGTCGCTGCTTTCCATGATGGTGTCTGATGGTGCCACCGGACGGCGCAGCCGACCCGATACCGAACTGATTGCCCACGGCATAGCAAATATTATTGGCCCTGTGTTGGGCGCTATCCCTGCCTGTGGTGCCGTTGCCCGCACCATGACCAATGTGCGCAACGGCGGAAGAACGCCTGTGGCAGGTATTGTTCACTCAATTTTTATCCTGTTGGTGCTATTGTTTTTCGGACAGTGGGCCAGGCATATCCCCATGCCTACTCTTGCAGGAATACTTATAGTGGTAGCCTATAATATGAGTGAATGGCGTTCCTTCAAAGCTATTTTCAGTAATTCTAAAAGTGATGTGTCGGTATTGCTGGTAACTTTTTTCCTGACGGTTTTTCTTGATATCAGCGTGGCGATTCAGTTCGGGCTTGTACTGGCAGCCTTCCTTTTTGTCAAGCGGGTTTCCGAAACCTCCGATGTGCAGGTTTTTCAGGATGAGGTGGAGGATGACCAGTCGTATATTGCCGATGATGTAAAGGATCTGCTATTGAATCTGCCTGATGGGGTGGAAGTATTCCAGATAAAGGGCCCGTTCTTTTTTGGTATTGCTAACAAGTTTGAAGAAGCAGAAAAAGAGTTGCGGCAAAGACCCCGCATAAGAATCATCAGGATGAGCCGGGTGCCCTTTATTGACTCAACAGGGATGAAGAATTTCAATAGTTTTCTTGAGAAGTGCCAAGCCAGTAACATACACCTTATTATCAGCGGACTTCCCCCAAAACCTTACCTTACCCTGAAAAAGCATGGCATTATTGACCGAATAGGCCCCGAAAACATATGTGTAAACATTGAACAGGCAATTCAACGAGCCCGTGAATGTATTGAGCTTATAAAGTAATCTCACTTTTTAACATTGCACCTCTAAAGATGGTTGGGGTTCACCGGGTTTTTGAAGACTGATACTTTCCCCGGTTTTAAAGACCAATATGACCTTTTTATTTCAAATGGGGCTAGACCTAACAGGGAAACATTTATACTATTTAAAAAAATATTATATCTTAGTTGACCAAACTTAAACAAGGACACTATGAGCGACAAAAAATTTGACTTTAACGTATTTATTGCAGATTCGTTGAAATCTTTGCAAGACCCCACCGGATATTTCGGTTCACTGAAAACCAGCGGAGGGTTTGAACAACCTGTCATTAAGGCCCTTATTTACGGTGCGGTGGCAGGCATTATCAATTATATATGGGTGGTTGCCGGGCTTAGCATTGCCGGATTCGGCCTCTTTGGCGCAGCAGCCGGGCCCATGATGATTTTTGGCAGTGTAATAGGAGCACTCATTGGATTGTTTATCGGTGGAGTAATTATGCTTATATTCTCTGCCATTTGCAGCGGCAACACCGATTACGAGGCCAACGTAAGAGTTACTGCTTCCCTGATGGTGCTTATGCCCTTGAGTGCGGTGGTAAACCTGCTGCATGTGCTTTCACCCGTATTGGTAAGTATTTTGTCTATTGTAATTAATGCTTACGGACTATGGATGCTTTATAACGCACTTATCCAAACCCTTAAAGCCAAAGAAAGCAGCGTTAAAATACTGGTAATTGTTCTGCTGGTGATATTTGTTTTCTTTGCTCTGTTGGGACTTTTGCTGGGGACTTTCGTGAAATCTCTGGATGGATATAACTTCTGATTC
>SLOR01000395.1 GCA_007132395.1 Bacteroidales bacterium | reverse complement strand
GAGAAGTATATTCTTGCCCAAAAAGGAAAGAAAAATTTCTATCTTATTAAAACTGTATAAATTAATATGATTATCCGCAATCTTGCCAGATTAAAAAATGGGGCTAAAGCCCATTTGTCTTTAAGACTATCCAATCCGTCAGTTTTAGCCAACGGATAACATGTTGTCACATGCCAGGGGCTTTAGCCCCATTTAGACAAAACATGCCAGAACAAAAATTTTTCTCGTAAAATTGCAGAAATTCATATTAATTATCTGAAATACAATTATCACGACACGACAAACAAACGAAAGATTAACATGACAGCAATTAAAAGAATTCACTTATCAGCCCTGGTGTGGGGTATGATGCTTCTCTTTGTGGCATCCTGTGCTCCCCGCCCGGCTTCCCTGTTCCCGGAAGGAAAGGATATTTTCGGACTGGCAAGCCCCATTGAAATTCAGCAGGACCTCACAGAAGTTGTGCTGGTGGATTATTTCCATCCCGATGCACTGACCCGGATCGACTCGGTAACGACTCACCCTGCCTTCAAGGCAAACATTTCGGACGATGGTGAACTATTACAAATAAGAACACTCAGCCTGAATGTTCCCCATCTCTCCATGGTAAAGGTGTGGTTGGATGGTCATGCATACAGCCTTATTGCCCGCCGTTCCGTACGTGAGCAGTTTACCTTTACCTTCGACCCCGAAGGCACCCGGTACCGCAATATGGCCATCCGTGGAGAAATGACCGATTGGAACCCACGTGCCATGTCGCTGGTAGATGGAAAGTGGCAGGTTACCATGAGCTTAAATCCCGGCCGGTACCAGTATTTGCTGGTGGCCAATGGCCGTGATATGCTTGATCCTTCCAACCCCGTGCAGGTTTCCAATAACGCCGGCGGGTTTAACTCTCTCATTGAAATAGGAAATACCAACAGGGAAGTATTACCACGTATCTATCCTGTGGGAGTGCAAGGGAATGAAATCAGCATTCAGCTGGCAGGCGATGTGGACGATGTATATGTATTGTGGCAAAATTTCCTGTTGCCCGAAGAGAATGTTGTACGACACGGACAACAACTGCATGTATATGTGCCCGGTGATGCCTTTGATAAAGACAGAAGTTTTCTGCGCGTAATGGCCAGCAACAGCTATGGCATAAGCAACGACCTTTTGATTCCCATGCACAGAGGCACGCCTGTAACCGATGCTGCTAAACTTACCCGTGAAGATCGTGAAGCAACCATTATGTACTTTCTTATGGTCGACAGGTTTAAAAACGGTAACCCCGACAGGGATGACCCGGTAATTGACCCCGAAGTAGCCGATCGTGCCAACTTTTATGGAGGTGACCTGGATGGTGTGTTGCAGAAGATCCGCCAGGGATACTTTACCGACTTGGGAGTAAACGCTGTGTGGTTTTCACCCATTACCCAAAACCCCCTGGAGGCTTATATCGAGTTTCCCGAACCTAAGCGAAAATATACCGGTTACCACGGTTACTGGCCCATTACACTTACCACTGTTGATTATCGCTTTGGCGACGATCAGGTGCTGGAAGATTTGGTAAGCAGCGCCCACGAACGCGAAATAAGCGTGCTGCTGGATTTCGTATCCAACCACGTGCATAAAAACAATCCTCTTATCCAGGAAAACCCCGAGTGGGCCACGGTTTTTGACCTGCCCGACGGGCGGCAGAATATCCGTATCTGGGATGAGCACCGCCTTACTACCTGGTTCGACGATTTTCTCCCCAGCCTTGACTTTTCAAAGCCGGAGGTAATTGAAACCATGGTCGACAGTGCCTTTTACTGGATTGACCGTTTTAACCTGGATGGTTTCCGCCACGATGCCACCAAGCATGTGCCCCTTGAATTCTGGCGCACCATGACCCGCAAGTTGAAAGAAGACAAAATGTACCCTGAAAATAAACGATTGTTCCAGATTGGCGAAACCTTCGGCAGTCGCGAACTTATCGGCAGCTACGTGGGTTCAGGCCTGCTGGACGGGCAGTTCGACTTTAACCTCTACTGGGATGCACGCTCGGTATTTGCCATTGATGAAGAATCATTCGAAAGGCTTGATTATTCGCTGCACCAGAGTTTCGACTACTATGGCTATCAGAACCTCATGGGCAACATTACCGGTAATCATGACATGCCCAGGTTTATTTCCTATGCCGGAGGCGATTTGCGCTTCGACGAAGACGACACTGAGCCGGGCTGGGAAAGGGAAATTGGAGTAGGCGACCCGGTAGGCTACAACAAACTCTCGTCCCTCACGGCTTTTATTATGACCATTCCCGGGGTGCCTGTGATTTATTACGGTGATGAAATCGGAATTCCCGGTGCCAGCGACCCCGACAGCCGCCGGCCCATGGTATTCGAAAACCTCACCGAAAACCAGCAAATGGTGAAAGATAATCTTAAAATACTCACCCGCCTGAGAAGTTCCAACCTGGCATTCATCTATGGCGATTTTAACACCCTCAAGGTTTCGGACAATGTGTATGCCTATGCACGCTCGTACTTTGGCAATCGCACCATCGTGATTTTCAACAAAAGTAATGAGCCCGGAAGTGTTGCCATTGATTTGCTGCCCCACTTTATGAATGTTTCCTATACCGGACATTTCGGCAATGTGTTCCAGGTAACCGGAAACACACTTGAAATTGTTATGGCGCCCAATAGTTTTGAAGTACTCACATATTAATATGCGACTGCTTCCGTCATGTGTTTTGCCCAATTCAACAATCCACGAATTACCCATAAATGCAATTGACCAATGAAGAAAAACCACCGAAAGACTATAGCGCTCGTAGCGCACGATGGCCGCAAGAAAGAACTCATTGAGTGGGCATGCTGGAACAGGGAAGCCCTTTCGAAGCATAATCTGATTTGCACCGGTACCACCGGGAAACTTCTGGAAGACACCCTCCGCGATAAATGCGAAAAAGGGGGTGATGATGAACTATCATTTTCTGTTACCCGCCTGAAATCTGGTCCCCTGGGAGGCGACCAGCAGCTGGGTTCATTAATTGTGGAGGGAAAAATCGATACAATGATTTTCTTTTGGGATCCCATGCAGCAACAGGGCCATGATGTGGATGTAAAAGCACTGCTGCGCATTACAGTGCTTTACAATGTGCCCACCGCGTGCAACAGGGCTACTGCCGACTTTCTCATTTCATCCAGCTTGTTTGATTTGGATTATAAACCCAAGCCCATGGATGTAAATGACTACCTGAACAGGGAAATTGAATTATAGACCATTATAATACAATTTTGTATTTTTATTTTATTATTAACTAAAGGAAAAAAGGAAAATGAATTATTCAAAAAAGATTATGGCGATGATTGCTCTCGTAGCATTCCTGGGTACTGCATGCCAGATGCAGCCTGATCGCTCAGAAAGTGTTGACCAGTTGGTAAGTACTGTATCGCATCCGGAGTGGAGCAAAAATGCAGTAATGTATGAAGTGAACGTGCGCCAGTTTACCCCTGAAGGCACATTCAATGCTTTTGCTGAGCATATGCCCCGCCTGAAGGAAATGGGAGTAGATATCCTGTGGTTTATGCCCATTACACCCATCGGGGAGGTGGAGCGCAAAGGCACCCTGGGCAGCTACTACTCAGTAAAAGATTATACAGGCATCAACCCTGAGTTTGGCACCATCGAAGATTTTAAAAATCTTGTGAATAAAGCCCATGAGATGGGTATGCATGTCATTATAGACTGGGTTGCCAATCACACTGCCTGGGATCACCCCTGGACAGAAACCAATCCCGATTTTTACTACAGGGATGAAGACGGTAACAATACACCTCCTTACGACACCGACTGGTCGGATGTTATTCAGCTGGACTATGAAAACAGAGAGCTGTGGGATGCCATGATTGGTGAGTTGAAGTTCTGGGTTGAGGAGGCTAATGTGGATGGATTCCGCTGCGATGTGGCCTATTTGGTTCCTACAGAGTTTTGGAATAAGGCCCGCAAAGAGCTGGAGAAGGTAAAGCCCATTTTTATGCTGGCCGAAGCCGACAGCCCCGAGCTTATGGAGCATGCTTTCAACGCAGGGTATTCCTGGACTTCACACCATACCATGAATAGCATAGCACGCGGCGACCAGGACGTGAGTGCGCTGGACAACTACTTTTTTGGTAAGCCCCTTGAAAATGAAGACCAGCAGGAGCAAGAAGTACAGGCTGTTACCTATACTTTTGACAGAAGTGTAAACCATTACCCCATCGGAACCTATAAAATTAACTTTATTGACAACCATGATGAAAACTCATGGGCAGGAACTGTAAGAGATCGCCTGGGAGATGGCAACAAGGCCTTTGCTGTTATGATTTTTACAGTTAACGGGATGCCGTTGTTGTATAGCGGGCAGGAAGCTGGCCTTGACAAAATGCTGGAGTTTTTTGAAAAAGACGAGATCGACTGGAGTGATATGAAATATGAAGAATTCTATGCCACTCTAATCAGTCTCAAGCATCATAATAAAGCACTATGGAATGGCCTGGCAGGTGGGCCCATGCTGCGCGTAAACACCAATGACGACACCAACGTATTTGCCTTTACCCGCGAAAAGGACGGCGATAAGGTATTTGTGGTACTGAATCTCTCTGATCAAGCCCGCACCGTGGATTTTACTTCCGGAAACTATGCCGGAGATTATACTGAACTCTTCAGCGGCAGCCCCGCCAGCCTTGAGGCTGGTGCTTCCCTGGAAATGGATGCCTGGGGATATAAAGTTTTTCATAACTAACCCATCTGGTATTGCAATATAAAAAACCGGGAGTATGGCAACGGCCACACTCCCGGTTTTTTTATTTTATATAAGGAAAATAGTTTTACTAAAACTTGTAGCAGGATTTGGTGAAGTTTTCCACAAAATCAACGGTCTGTATTTTTGCCTCTATATAGCCCATGTGACCTACGTTGCGCAGAATGAGTGAGTGGGCCGTTTCGGTAAGTGCCATTTGCACCCAGATGTTTTCAAAGGGGACACGACTGTCTTTCTGACCTGCAATAAACATTACGGGGTAGGGTGCATTGATAAGGACATCCAGCGTGCTTGCACGCTCCCTCATCCCTGCCTGGGCTGCAATAATTGCCTCGGGTGTCATTTTGTTGGCCTGTTCAATAAGCCATTGAATTTCACTTTGATACAAATCGCGTGTTTCCGGGGCAAATAAATCCGGGATAAAGTTCAGCAAGAAGCGGCTGTGGTTTGATTTGATGATATCGATTGATCTGTTGCGGGCTTCTTTGTTTTCTTCGCTGTCGGCAAGGGATGTGCTGTGAAATAAGCCCAGGCCCTTGAGCATTTTGGGGTGTTTGCGGGCAAATGCCAGACTAACATATCCGCCCATGGAATGGCCAATCATAACTGCGGTTTCAACCTTCAGGTAGTCCAGAACGGTTCTTACACAGTCTGCCATTAACTCCATGGAGTGCACTTCATCTATATTGGTGCTTTGACCGTGGCCGGGTAAGTCAATGAGGATGATTTTGTAGTTTTTTGCAAGAACCTTACGGAAATCACTCCATATCTCAAGGCTTTCAGTAAATCCGTGCAACAGCACCAGGGCTTCTCCTTTTCCGTGTTCCTCAAAATGTATTGAGCCGTTTTTGTAACTTATCAGCATTGAATTTCGTTAAAACTTAATATGTTGTACAACAAGAAAACAGGTTTTATGCTTTAAAGGTAGTGTTTTTTTTCTGTCCCGAAGAAAAAAAAAGACGTTTAGTGTATTTTTAATAACTTTATAAAGGTTCGTTTTGTTAATTAGTCAGTAATTTGATTGCCTGCCATGATTACTTCCGCCGCAAGAATTCACCTGATCGACGATGACCCGCACAGCGTAATGCTGCTGGAACATATATTGCAGAAAAAAGGATTTGAGGTGCGCTCTTCCTTGTCTGGAAAGGCGGCTTTGGAAGAGTTTAAAGAATATACCCCCGATTTGATTTTGCTTGACATTGTCATGCCAGAAATGGATGGCTACGGAGTTTGTCATGCATTGAAAAAATCTCCTGAGTTAAGAATCATACCGGTAATTTTTATCACCGGCTCACCTGAAACTTCCGAGCTTGTAAAAGGTTTCGAGGCTGGCGCTGTTGACTTTATCTCCAAGCCCATCAATAAACCCGAGCTACTGGCGCGGGTTACCACGCACCTGGAACTGAAACTATCACGCGATTTGGTGGCCAACACCAATCGCGAACTCATGAAGGAAATAGAATACCGGAAGCAGGCGGAAGAGAAGTTTCGTGCCCTGTCTGAAACCGCATTTGAAAGTGTGCTGTTTTTGAAAGATGAGAAAATTATCGAGGCCAATTGTGCTGCACGGCTGCTTTTCGGATTAAACGGAGATCAGGATGGATGGCCTGTTATTGCCACTTTCGTAGATGAAAAAGAAAAGAAAAGGTTGCGTAAAATATTCGGTTCGCTGGAAGCCGGCCCCTGGGAAATGAATTTTGTTTCAGGCAATGGTAAATCCTTTTACGCTCAGGTGCAGCATCAGTCCATTCCCTACAAAGGGGAGATGATAAATGTTCTTGCAATAAGGGATGTTACCCGCCAGAAAGAACATGACAAAGAAGTGCTCAATGCCATCGTGGAAACACAGGAGAAAGAGAGAAAACGATTCTCGCGCGACCTTCACGATGGTTTGGGTGCCCTGTTGTCAACCCTGAAAATATACACTGGCTTACTGCAAAAGGAAAATAAAAGCGAGGAAGAAAAGTATGCCCTGCTGGAGGAAGTGAAAGAGATAGTCGGGCAGGCCGTGGAGTCGGCACGTACTATTGCCAACAATATTATGCCCAGCCTGTTGATGGATCACGGACTGCTGAAAGCTCTGGTGGCTTTTACAGACGCCCTCAATAAAACCGGGTATATAAAGGTTGAGTTCAGCTATCCCAAAGGGATGGAAAGACTAAACGAGTCTGCAGAAACACACCTGTATCGCATTGCTCTCGAGCTTATTAATAATTCGCTGAAGCACAGCGGAGCCGATACTATTTGGCTCAACATGCGACAATCAGGCAAGCAGTTGATATTTGAATATTCCGACAATGGCAGTGGTTTTGATTTCGAAAGGATATACAAGCAGAAGGAAGGAGGGCAGGGTCTGAAAAATCTTTTCAGCCGGGCAAACTTTCTTAATGGCAAAGCATCCTATCAAAAACAAAAAGACGGGAAGCAGTTGTTTTATATGGAAATTCCCATATAAAAAAATGTGAATTTTCGCCATAACTTATATTTTTATCGTTACATTTGCATTCATCCTCTATGATTAACATTTCGTTTTGTTTTGTATATATTTGAACTTGTGGAAGAAATTGTTTTGCAGAAAGAATAAGACAGGCGATTGATAGGGATAGAATATTGGGGAATTACACTTATTCTGTTGCCATGCGAATTTTAACAGGCAAAAACAAAGAGCCATTTAACATTTAACCATGTAAATAAATTTTTTTCTGATGAAGAGAAAACTCAGAATACTCATTGTAGAAGATCAGCATATTTTTCGCAAAGGCCTTATCCTTTTGTTAAAGGAGATTCCGGGTGTTGAGATATTTGGGGAAGCCTCCAACGGTCAGGAGTTTCTGGAAATGATACAAGACGAAAGGCCGGATATCGTAATGATGGATATTCAGATGCCCGTGATGAACGGTATTGAAGCCACCAAAAAAGCCATAGAACTTTACCCCAGCCTGCGCATTGTGGCCATAAGTATGTTTGGCGACGAAGAATACCTGGTAAGTATGCTGGAGGCCGGAATAAAGGGATTCCTTCTTAAAACGGTTGATGAATACGAGCTAAGTAAAGCCATTGAGCTGGTTGCCGATAATAAAAACTATTTCTCTGACGAATTGCTTCCGGTGCTTACCAACTCCCTCGTAAACCGCAAAACAAGAAGCGAATCGCCCGAGCCCGAGCTGCGCGAAGAACTTACCAAGAGAGAGATAGAGGTGCTCAACCTCATTTGTAAAGGCTTTACCATAAAAGAGATTGCCGATCAGTTATTTATCAGTCAGCGTACCGTTGACGGGCATAAAGCCAACCTGTTCAGAAAGACAGGGGTTGACAGCAGCGTAAAACTGGTTACTTTTGCCATCAAAAATAATTTGTACAAACTTTAGCCCCGGCTCTTTGTTGAAGTTAAGCAGGAAGATACCTGTGGTTCTCTGTTCAAAAAAATCTCTTCTCCTTTAAACAACTTTGTTCTTTCACGGGTTTATATCCTTTGAAATCAGCTTGATTTTTTTTTAAACAAGTCATCAACCAGGCACATTCTTACTTATGTTTACTAAACTCGACAGAACAAAATATCTCCCCGGCGACAAGCCCATCATGGCATGGGATGGCGAATGCGGTTTTTGCCATTACTGGGTACTGCGGTGGAAGAAATTTTCAGGGGATAAAATTATTTATGAACCCTACATAAAGGTGGCAGAGCGTTTTCCCGATATTGAATTGCGCTACTTCAGGCAGGCTGTAAGGTTTATTGATGTGGACGGCAAGATTTACACGGGCCCCGCTGCTGCATTTCAATCGTTTCGATACGGGAATAAATACCGCTGGATAATGCCTTTGTACCAGAATTTCAAGCCCGCCGAATTTATTGCAGATCATATCTACCGGCTAATTTCCAAAAACCGGCCTTTCATGTATAAAGTATCCGTGGCGCTTTGGGGGCGAAATCCCTTGAAGCAGAAACCCTACTGGCTGCTTTATGCCGGCGGGCTTGCTTTGCTTTTTGTGGGAATACGCTTTAGCATTTAACTTATATGGCTAAAGAATACAAAAGAGGCTGTCTCAAACAACGAGACAGCCTCTTTTGATATGTGGGATTGTGTGTCTTATTTCCTCGCTTCAAAATGCTGCTCCAGCAGGCGGGCAACATATTTTCCAATGATGTCAAACTCCAGATTTACCACCGAACCTTTTTTGAAATCACCAAAATTGGTGTGATCATAGGTGTAAGGAATAATTGCCACTGAAAACATATTGGGTTCAGAATCTACAACCGTAAGGCTTACTCCGTTAACGGAAATAGAACCTTTATCAACGGTAATGTTTTTCGGGCCGGGGTCGTATTCAAAATAGAATTTCCAGCTTCCGTCAAATTCTTCCACTTTGGTACATACAGCCGTTTGGTCCACGTGCCCCTGCACGATATGCCCATCCAGGCGGCCATCGATGCGCATGCACCGCTCGAGATTTACCCTGTAGCCCACCTCCCAGATGCGCATATTGGTTTTGTCGAGGGTTTCCTGTATAGCGGTTACGGTATATTGATTTTTCTCCTTATCCACGTTTACGGTGGTAAGGCAAACCCCGTCGTGAGCAACACTCTGGTCTACCTTGAGTTCTTTGGCTATGGGGGTTTCAATAGTGAAGTGAATGTTACCACCTTCTCTTTCAATCCGGGCCACCTTGCCGGTGATTTCTATAATTCCTGTAAACATATTCGTTGCGATTTTATAATGATAAAAAATTTGATTTTGCTTCTTAGCAGCCTATTCCTGCTCGTTTTCTCTGTAGAGGAACTGGTCGCCCGTAAGCTCAATAATGGTTCTCAGCCACCATTCCGGGTAGTTAGGATGCTCTACAATGGGGTATTTCCCATATTGATTGGTAAGGAACTCCCCGTTTTCTTCTTTCTTGATGTTGCCGTCCAGGTATTTTACCAGCAGGAAACGGAATAACTCTTCCCATCTTTCCACAGTATAATTACCCATGGAAACACTGAAGTTGGTAAGAAAGTCTTTTGCCAGTTCAGGGTTTTGCTGATATAATTCCAGTGCGGCCTTGTCGATGGCGGGAACAAAATTATGAAAACTGCTTTCCAGCTCTTCCTGTACTTTTCTTACATCAGGCATTTTAAGGCTGTAGCGAAGGTATACAAGGTGCGCCACCTTGTTAAACACCCAGAAGGCCGCATCTTCCTTGTATTCAAGGATGTTTCCGTATCCTTCTCTAAAGGTGTCGGGTGCTCTTCTGATGCCCGCATACATGGGCACGTAAACGGTGAGGTTGGTGTCGTCAACGCCAAACCAAATAATGCCTCCAATGGGGTCGGGATAGTCTTTGCGGGATTGTGTAATGAAAGAAAATCCGGTTTGCTGTGTTGCCGTGGTGCGCTCGTGAAAGTAGGTTTTTCCATCCAGTTCCCAGGTAAGGGGACGCCAGCGATAGGGTTTGCCCCATGGGCCTGCGCCTATATCCTGCGATATATCGAAATCGGTACCCTGCAGGTAGTCGCGCTTAAACTTAATCAGGTCTTCCAGGGAGAGTTTTCTCTCGGGCTTAACATACAGGGGCATACGGTTGGTAAGGTCAAATCCCATGGCGTAATCCATATACTGGTCCATGTCGGGGGCAACTTCTTTGAACATACTCCATACGCGGGCCTCGCAGAAACGGGCAGCACCAAAATCGATGGGAGCATATACATCGGAGAAACTGAAATCGGCATCGGGGCCTTCATAGTACTCTTTCCTGCGGGCAAAATCAATTACATCGTGGGCATAGATGGTGCTGATACCGGGCTCGTGAAGTTTATCCATCTGTTGGTTGGTAATGGATGTAGTGCCATTGGCCAGGGGGAAAGTCATGATGCGGGCATGGTTGGCATGGGCCGAAATGTATCCGTCAGGAATCCTTTTGGCCACCCAAACTGCACCTTTGTCGGCATTGTAATGCTCCCTGGTGCGGCGGTTGTATTGCATATTGGTTCCTTTACCAATGATTTCCATAATCCACACCTCGTTGGGGTCGGCAATGGAGAAGGATTCTCCCAGGCTGTAGTAGCCGTATTCGTCTGCCAGTTCGCCGATAATGCGAATGGCATCACGGGCGGTGGGTGCTTTCATCAGGGCCAGTTGCATCAGGCTGGTATAGTCAATCATACCGGTAGTGTCAAACAATTCGCGATGCCCTCCGAAGGTGCTTTCACCAATGGCCACCTGCTTCTCGTTGATATAACCAACTACCTGGTAGGTGCTCTCGGGCAGAGGGACGCGGGCCAGGGGTTTGTGATTTCCGCGATAATACACCTGGAAATAGGAACCGGGAGGTTTGGGGCCTCCTTCAAAAAAATACAGCTCGCCATAGCGGATGTGCGAATCCGCGGCATAGCTTATCATGGAAGAGCCATCTGCCGAGGCTCCGGGAGTAACAAGATAACTGGTGCAGGGAAATGCCTGCCAGCCCAGAAAAACAAAAAATAATGCAGTGAGAATAAGCTTTTTGTACATGGGAAATATTGTTGATGGATAAATAATCTTTTCATGGCAAACCTACATAAAATTTTCAAATTTACTTTTGTTTTCCTGCCCCGGATGCATGGCTTCTGACTTGTTTTTTGTTTGGCTGTTTTCCGTTGTATATCAGGAATTAAGAGCATTGTGGAGAGGTGTTGTAAATAATATTTCGATGGTGTAAATATGTTATGTGTGAGAAAAAATGTATTTAGAGATAAAATAAATGCATTTGGGGGTAAATTGCCAGCAATTATTTTATTACATTTACAATAATTCATGGCTTTGCCCGTTCGCATGGCAACGAAAAGGAGAAAATGTGCTTTTGGGGAATGTCTTAATTTTTTATAATCATCTGCAAAATGACCCCCGGTTTGCAAGAAAAATCTATACGAATTCCCGTTACCATAATTACGGGCTTCTTAGGCTCTGGTAAAACTACCCTTCTGAATAACATCATCCGCAAGCATCCTGCAACGCGGTTTGCCATTATCGAAAATGAATTTGGAGAAATGGGGATTGACAGCGAACTGCTGGCAGGAGAAAACAGTACCATTTATGAAATTGCCAACGGCTGCATATGCTGTTCTCTCAATGGCGATTTCTTTCTTTCCCTGCAGAACCTCATTGAAAGGGATATGGAGTTTGACCATTTACTGGTAGAAACCACCGGTATTGCGGATCCCATGAGTGTTATTGATTTGTTTATTTCGCATCCCTCCCTGGAGAAACATTTTCATGTAAACAGTGTAATTTGCCTTACCGATGCTGCATCACTGGAAGATATTCTGGATTTGGAGGCTGATGCCCGAAAACAGATTGCCTTGTCGGATACGATAATATTGAATAAAATAGATTTGGTAAGGAAAAAAGAATTGAGCCAGTTGCGTAAACTCCTTGCGGGCATCAACCCCATGGCCGAAATAGTGGAAACAACGTGGGCGCAAACCAACGGCACTCCTTTGCTGGATACTTTTGCCTATTCTCACCCGCACGTGGAAAAAACTACTCTCTCTTTTGATAATATTAACCTTTCCCTGCAGGATATCCGAAAGGATGACCCCCTGCCTGGCGCAGCGCTCAATGGAGATTCGCACCGTCATGATATTTCTGCAGAAGGATTTGTGTTTCGCGACTGTTTCGACATGGAGATGTTTAATATATGGATGTCAAGCTTCCTCTATTTTAACCAGAACAGCCTGTACCGTGTTAAGGGAATTCTGAATTTCAAAAACTACAATAAAAGGTATATTTTTCAGGCGGTTAAAGGCTCCTATATTTTTGAAGAAGGGAGCAGCTGGGACGAAAGCGAGGCAAGGTATTCAAAAATAGTGTTTATCGGCAAATACATCCGCCGCAGTGAAATTGAGAAGAACCTTCGCAAGCTTTTCCGGTCTTCCGGGGTGTATTAAAAAAAAGGCTCACTTAAAAACCTGCTGCCAGAATAAAGTCTTTCCCGTTTGTGTATTCTTTACTTTCCAGAAACGCTTCAATTTTTGCGAAAGCCCCCCTGCTTCCTGTAAGCGAAACAATAAAGCAATTCCCCGTACTGGGCGTTTCGCTGTAATGAATGCAGTCGTGTGCACGGGTTTTTGCGAGGTCAACATCGATGTAATAAAGGATTCTGCACCCCATTTTTTCCAGTAAGCGGCTTTGCCTGCGGGCTGTTTTTCCTGCCCCCCATATGGCGATATCGGGGTAGAACGGGTTGTTCTCTTTGAGCCATTGGTGCAGGTATTGCAACCTTATGGCGCAGAATGCATCGGGATGGTATCGTGCATCACTGCGGCTGAGGCGCACAGGATGGTCGCGCCACTCCAGCAGTACCTCAGGAATCTTTGCCATGCAGGCTCCCTGCTGCATCCACCGAAGCCAAAGCTCATAGTCTTCCGGAAAATCGCCCTGTCGGTAGGTGCCCCATTTTTCCACACAGCTCCTTCGAAACATCACGCTGGGATGGGCCAGGGGTGATTCGATAAAACGGTACAACCGGAATTGATCACAGCTCACGATACTGTTTATCCATTCAACGTAAAGTGCATAACCCTTTGTTTTTTGCGCATCTGGCGAAGAATGTATTACCTTGCCCGAGCATAAATCCAAATGTGGGTTTTGCTCCATGAGGCGATATTGCAATTCAAGACGGCGGGGCAGAGAAACATCATCCGCATCCATGCGGGCAATATATGCTGCTTCGCAGTGTTGTAACCCGGTATTTAGTGCTGCAACAATTCCTTTCTCGGTCTCATGTACCAGTTTTATCCTTTTGTCTCTGAGGGCAAAATAATGTGCAGTTTTTGTGCTTTCTTCGTCCGATGCGTTGTTTACCAGTATCAGCTCCCAATCTACAAAGGATTGCCTGATCATACTTTCAAGCGCTTCCGTAAAGAAAGGCCCGGGGTTGTAAAAGGGGAGAAGTACAGAAATTTTTGCCATGGGTGAATGCATGGGAAAGGGAGTAATTTTTAAACCACGCAAATATACTGTTTTGAATGCATAAGAAGATGCAGGCTATCGAAACGGCATGTAAAGTTAAAGGTGTAAAAAAGGAATGAGATTAAAATTTGCCTGTTACTGAGAGGGATTTTATATATTTGTGAGAATCAATTATCAACAAGGAAAATTCGGATTTATTTTGCCCATCTCATGACACACCATCCCCGGCATGATTCTTTACTGATGAAGCTAACCCGGCAGGTTCCCGGCGTAATTTATCAGTTTCAGCAGATGCCCGATGGCACCTACCGGATGCCATTTGCCAATAATCGCCTGAAGGAGATAACAGGAGTGGATCCTGAGGATGTGGTTCAGGATGCAGGCCCCATATTTGAAAAAATACACCCCGAAGATCGTGAGCCCTTGTTTTGCAGTATAGAGCAGTCCTACCAACATAAGACTGACTGGGAAAGCGAATTCAGAATTATTAACCCTGATAATAAAATTTGCTGGTTGCGCGGCCTGGCCAGAATTGAACTTCTGCAGAATGGCGGGGCTCTATGGCATGGCTACTTGCAGGATGTAACTGGCAGGAAGGAAGACGAGGAACGGCTGGCCTCACAGCTGGCTTTTGAAATACTCCTCTCAGCCTCCTCCTCCCTTTTTGTAAACACCACCCTGGAGGAGTTTGATGCCTCCGTGGATGAAGTACTCAAAAATATCGGTGAGTATTTTAAGGCACACCGAAGCTATGTGTTTGTTTTTTCTGAAGATTATTCCAGTATGAGCAACACCCATGAGTGGTGTGCCAGGGGCGTTGAGCCTCAGAAGGAACAACTGCAATACTTTCCTGTGGAAAAGATGCCCTGGTGGTGGAAGCAGATGAAGGATAAAAAATGCATCCATATTCCCGATGTTGATAAACAGAAAGGATTTTCGGCCTATGAAAGGAAGCAACTTGAGGTGCAGGGAATCAAGTCACTGCTTTGCATCCCTATGCTTGACAGGGGGGTATTGATAGGGTTTTTTGGTCTGGACAGAATATACAAGAGTGCGCCCTGGTCGCAATGGGAAATCAACCACTTTTATCTGGTGTCAGAGGTTCTTGCTGGGGTATTTGGCAAGGTTGGGGCATGGAAAGCCATGAGTAAACTCAATGAGGAACTGTTGGAGAAGCAAAATGCTCTGGAGCAACTCAATGTCCGTCAGAAAAGTCGTATTGAAGAAGAGGTAAGCAAAAATCGCCGCATGGATCAACTCATTGCACTGCAGGCACGTCAGGCTGCCCTGGGAGAGATGATAGGAAATATCGCGCACCAGTGGCGACAGCCTCTCAACCTGCTCTCCCTTGCCGTGTACGACCTGGAAGAGGCATACCGCAACAATGAACTCAACACGGAATACCTGGAAAACAGTATGCAGTACATTGATAAGGTTGTGCAGGATATGTCAGCCACCATCGATCAGTTTCGCAGTAACTTTAAACCCACCGGAGAGAAAAGAACATTTAATGTGGGTGAGGTGATGGATGATGCCATAGCTTTCCTCAAACCCTATTGTGTTAATATGAAAATTAAAGTAAACAGGGTGGTTGAGGATGATTTTGACCTTACCGGATATGCTGAGCAAATGGAGCAGGTATTTATCAATATCCTTAAAAATGCCTATGATGCCCTGTGCGAACACAAACCCCTTGAAAAAAACATTGATATCAAAATTTGCAAATTACCCCACTCCCGGGGTCGGGTGGAAATAAGTAACAGCGGCCTGCCCATCTCCGAAGATTTGCTACCCCGCTTGTTTGACCCTTACTTCACCACCAAACAGGAAGGCGAAGGCAAAGGCCTCGGATTGTACCTGGCAAAGGTGATTATTGAAAAACACATGAAGGGTAGCCTTTACTGCAACAACCTGGATGAAGGCGTCGCTTTTGTAATTGAATTTTAACCCCCTCGGGCACATGCAATTTTTCTCACCTCCTAAGCTCCTTAAACTTTTAACCCCTGCCCATGTAGTTTGGGAAATAAAAACCACGGAGAAAAAACTGTTTGTCACCTTTGACGACGGACCCAATCCCTCGATTACCCCGGCGGTACTTGATATATTGGATGAATATGATGCCCGGGCTACTTTTTTTTGTGTTGGAGAAAAGGTGGCGGCTAATCCTGATTTGTACAAGGAAATTCTCGCAAGGGGGCATGCGGTGGGCAACCACACCTACAGCCATGTAAACGGATGGCATATATCAACAGCCGAATACCTGGAGAATATAACCGCTTGTGACCGTGTGGTAAAGTCCGGATTGTTTCGCCCACCTTACGGAAAGATAACTCCATGGCAGTTGAGGGCACTGAAGAAGCACTATACAATAATAATGTGGTCGCTTATGAGTTATGATTTTGATCCGCGGGTTAAAAAAGGCGAAAGAGTGTCGGAAATGATTCGAAAAACGGCTCCGGGATCCGTTGTGGTTTTTCATGATTCACCCGGGGCAGCAAAGGTATGTCTTGATATTTTGCCCGGCTATCTGGATTTTTTTTCGCGAAAAGGCTATGCTTTTGAACCCATACAGCACAATCATTTACAATAATATAAAGGGGGGAAAAGGAAAAAGGCTGCTTCGGTGAGGGGAAATGGAATTGAAGACAAAAGGGAAATTGGGGAAATCTTCAGGGGATACCGAAACAGCCAATACGATTATAATAGGAACGTTTTGTTAATTGTTAACGTAAAGATAGAAAGAAAATTTTTAACAGAGTTCAAAAAAAGTGATAATATTTTTTGATGTTCCATTATTCGACATTTCAGCCAGGATTAGTTGTGGCGTTGAATCGAAGAAAAATTCTTTTTGATAGCAAAATGGCAACTTTAAAGGGCCGTTTTGATATACTGGTAATTTTGCCTTTATTATATGCCGGGCACAGGGGTTTCTTTCCCTAAATAATCATAATTTTGCCCTGGTTAAACAGTTAATCTTTTACTTTGTTGCGATTTAACGACTCACATGATACATTTCTCTAAGGCCTTTGCGCATATTTCTTCTCTGATGGTAATCCTGCTGTGGGCAGGGTGTGCCAATGTTGTTGCCCCTACTGGTGGGCCTATTGACGAAGACCCCCCCGTGGTAGTAAGGAGTACGCCGCCCAATTATTCTACGCATTATAAAGGACAGGATGTTCGCATCTGGTTTGATGAATTTGTGGAACTGAAAAATCTGCGTCAGAATTTTCTGGTTTCACCACCCCTGGAAAACGACCCCGAGGTGCGTATCAGGGGTCGTTCCATCATTATGGAGGTGGAGGATACCCTTGCAAAGAATACCACCTATAGTTTTTTCTTCGGCGAATCCATAGTGGATATTACCGAGGGCAATGCCATCCCTAATTTCCAGTTTGTGGTATCAACGGGCAGCTATCTTGACTCGCTGTCGGTTAGGGGGAAGGTGCTTAACTCCCTTACTCACAAACCCGAAGAGGGCATTTTCGTGATGCTGTATGATGATGTTTTCGACTCAGTGCCCATGCTTAAGCGTCCGGTGTATCTGTCAAAAACTAATAAAGAGGGCGAATTTATGATTACCAATATGCGGCAAGGCGAATACCTGATGTTTGCCCTTAAGGATATGAACGCTAATTACCTGTATGATACCTCCGATGAGAAAATAGCTTTCCTGGATTCGCTGATAACTCCCGAGTTTGCAGGCCATATACAACAGCATGTAGGGCAGGTAGAGCCTAAAGGTGAAACGGAGGGAGAAAAAACCGGAGTTGAAACTAATGGCAACGGATTAGTTGCCCCCAATGATACTTTGCCGGGAGACACCATTTTGGCTCCGCCCGCGCCCGATGTTAAAACCTATACATTATTCCTTTTTCAGGAAAAAGATACGGTGCAACGTTTGTTATCGGCTGTGCCTGAGCGAAAAGGGAAAATCAATCTGGCATTCCGTTCCCCCGTTGATTCAGTAACAATCAGGTCATATACTGATCCGCTCCCGGAAAACTGGTATATCCGCGAATACAGCAAAAACCGCGATACCCTGGGCTTGTGGTTTGCGCAGGCCCCATCCGACACCCTTTATCTTGAGGTGAGCGACCGTGGTGTTGTGCTCGATTCTGTTGTGGTTTCCACTACTCCACGCCCTGCCCGGGGACGAGGGGCACCTCGGGAGGAAGACACACCAACTTTAAGCATTACTGCTCCCGGCATTAGCGCACGTAAGCATCCCTTTTTCAAAAACTTCACCCTGCGAAGCCCAACTCCCCTGGAAAGTTTCGAGGCAGACTCCCTGAGTCTTTTTGTGAATGATTCGGTTCCTGTTGCGGCCGATTTCCGCTTTAGCGGGCAGGCCCGGCGTAACCTGGAAATGCTTAACGAGCTGGAACCCGACACCGCCTATCGTCTTGTTGCCATGCCGGGTGCCATTACCGATATCTTCGGAGCCGTGAATGACACACTAACCTGGTCATTTAAAGCTACCACTTCTGCAGATTACGGCAGTTTCCTTGTAAACCTAACCCTCCCCCCCGATGACGATGTGCCGCAGTATATCCTACAACTGCTCGACGATAAATGGGATGTAAAGGAGTATAAAATCATTGATGACTCAGGCACCTATCGGTTCGACTATCTGGCAGCAGGCAATTATCGCCTTCGCCTGGTTTACGATACCAATGCAAATGGTAAATGGGACACGGGCAATTATCTGAAAGGCATTCAGCCGGAAAGAGTAAGTGTTTACCACGAACAAGTGCAGGCTCGCCTGAACTGGGAGGTGGAGTTAATATGGGGATTTTTACCCGAATAAATCTTAGCTTTTTGAGGTTTTGCCACTTACAGCACCTCTTTTGTTAGTTTATTAACAACATTCGGCTAATGTATTTATAATTCAGGAAAACCCGCTTTTTTAAATGGTTTAAATCCATAACTTTGCGCCAAATATTATCCTGTCACCCTTAAATATCACCTTATGAAACTTACACATATTGAACACATTGGTATTGCTGTAAACAATATTGAGGAGTCTGTCAAATACTATGAAGATATCCTGGGATTGAAATGTTATGCCATTGAAGAAGTGAAAGACCAGAAAGTAAAAACAGCATTCTTCATGCTGGGTCAAACCAAGATAGAATTGCTTGAATCTACCGATCCCGAAGGGCCAATCGGCAAGTTTGTTGCCAAAAAGGGAGAAGGGGTTCACCACCTGGCTTTTGCTGTTGAAGGCATCGAGGGCGCCCTGGAAGAGCTCAGCAACAAAGGCGTTCAGCTTGTAGATCAGAAGCCCCGCAAAGGTGCTGAAGGCCTCGACATTGCCTTCCTGCATCCAAAATCTACAGGGGGTGTGCTTACCGAATTATGCGAAAACAAAAACAAATCCTAACGCTTTAAAGTCTGTTTTTTATGTCTTTTGAAAAGAAAATTAAAGAATTGCTCGAAAAACGCGAGCAGGCCAAATTAGGTGGAGGGCAGAAAAGAATCGACGCCCAGCACCAGAAGGGTAAACTTACTGCCCGCGAACGTATAGACTTACTGCTGGACGAAGGCAGCTTCGAGGAGTTCGATATGTTTGTAACACACCGCTGTACCGATTTTGATATCGATAAGCAAAAATACTATGCCGATGGTGTTGTTACTGGCTTTGGTACTATTGACGGGCGACTGGTATATGTGTATGCACAGGACTTTACCGTTTTTGGCGGGTCGCTTTCCCTTGCTTATGCCGAGAAGATCTGCAAAATCATGGATAAAGCCATGAAGGTGGGTGCGCCGGTTATTGGCCTCAATGACAGCGGCGGTGCCCGTATCCAGGAAGGGGTGAACAGTCTTGCAGGATATGCCGAGATTTTTCAGCGCAACATCAACGCTTCGGGCGTTATCCCACAAATTACCGGTATTTTCGGACCCTGCGCCGGGGGAGCTGTATATTCGCCCGCGCTTACCGATTTTATCGTAATGACCAAAGAGAACAGCTACATGTTTCTTACCGGGCCAAAGGTTGTGAAAACTGTAACAGGTGAAGTAGTAACAGAACAGGAGCTGGGTGGTGCCATGACACACGGTACCAAATCGGGCGTTGCCCACTTTGTAGCCGACGATGAGCAACAAGGCCTTCAGCTCATAAGAAAACTGCTGAGCTACCTGCCGCAAAATAATCTTGAGGAGCCACCCATGGTTGCTTGTGAAGATCCCATCGACAGGCTGGAAGAAAGTCTTAATAATATTATTCCCGAAAACCCCAACAAGCCCTACGACGTAAAGGATGTAATTTACAGTGTGGTTGATGAGGGAGAGTTTTTAGAGGTGCAGCGCAACTATGCTCCCAATATCATTACTGGTTTTGCACGCTTCAACGGCATTTCGGTAGGCATCGTTGCCAATCAGCCCAAATACCTGGCAGGAGTTCTGGATATCAATGCTTCGCGCAAAGCCGCCCGCTTCGTTCGCTTCTGCGATGCCTTCAATATTCCTTTGGTAACCCTGGTGGATGTACCCGGCTTCTTACCCGGCACAGTGCAGGAGTATGGCGGAATCATTCTGCATGGCGCCAAGCTGCTGTATGCTTATGGTGAAGCCACAGTACCCAAAATCACCGTTGTGTTGCGCAAAGCTTACGGCGGAGCCTACTGTGTAATGAGCTCCAAGCATCTGCGCGGAGATATCAACTACGCCTGGCCCATGGCCGAGATTGCCGTTATGGGCCCCAAAGGTGCCACCGAAATTCTCAGCAGCAAAGAAATAAGAGCCATCGAGAATGATGAAGAGCGCATGAAGTTTGTGATGGAGAAAGAGGCTGAATATCTCGAAAAGTTTGCCACACCTTACAATGCTGCAAGGTACGGTTATATCGATGATGTAATTGAACCACGCAATACCCGTTTCCGCATTATCAGGGCGCTGCAGTCGCTGGCTACCAAAAAGGATGTGAATCCGCCCAAGAAACATTCCAATATTCCCTTGTAAAACCCTCTTATTATGATACAATTATATCTGAATACCATTACAGATAAAGTGGAGGGAGGAGCCACCAAAGCTGCCGATGAGGTATGCCACTTTGCCCAGAACGACCCCTATGGCCTGCTCATGGCCATACTGGGTATGGGTATCGTGTTCACGGTTTTGTTATTACTCTTTGTGGTATTTACCAATACACCCAAACTCTATACCCCCGAGTTCAAAGCAAGTCTGGCTGCATTTTTCACTTTTAAAAAGCAGGCAAAGGATACAGTGGAAGCAGAATCTTCCACCGCTGCCAAACCCGAAGATTTGAGTGGCGAAGTTAACGCGGCCATCGCTGCAGCCATTCATCTGTATCGTTCCGAATTGCATGATTACGAAAACACGGTGCTCACCATCAATAAGGTATCACGCACCTATTCGCCATGGAATTCGAAAATTTATGGCTTAAGAAATATTATAAAAAATTAATGTGATGCTGCATTACAGGAAATAAGCTTCCTGTGGCCATCTTAAGACAGATAACACGATGAAAAAATATAAATTCACAATACATGGAAATGTGTACGATGTGCATATTCTTAATGTGGAAGACAACATTATTGAGATGGAGGTAAATGGCTCCAGTTATAATGTTGAGGTTGATAAATCCCTGCAGCCTGTAAAAACTCCCAAGCTTGTAAGGGCCCGCGCGGTGCCCTCTACCGATACCACTCCCTCGGAAGGCACGGGAACCAAGGGCGGCAGAATAACAGGCACCATCAAAGCGCCTCTGCCCGCTACCGTATTGAGTATCCACTGTAAAGTGGGAGATACCATTACTGTAGGACAAAAACTCCTGGTGCTGGAAGCCATGAAAATGGAAAACAACATCGACTCCGATAAGGAAGGTAAAGTAGTAGCCATACATATTACTCCCGGACAGAATGTTATGGAAGGGGATGTAATGATTGAAATAGGATAAGAACTATGGATGTAAGTATTTTCGAATTTATTTCGCAACAGCTATCCGAATTTCTGGGATATACAGCCTTTACTAACGTGGACTGGAGGCACCTGGTGATGATATGCGTGGGATTGTTTTTTATCTCCCTTGCCATCATTAAGCATTATGAGCCTTTGCTGCTTATCCCCATCGGATTTGGTATTATCATGGGGAATATCCCCTTCGACCTTACGGCCAACCTTCAGATAGGTATCTATGAGCAAGGCAGTGTACTGAATATTCTTTACCAGGGTGTAGAGCGGGGTATTTACCCGCCGCTGATATTCCTGGGTATTGGTGCCATGACCGACTTCTCTTCCCTGCTGTCCAAGCCCAAGCTCGTATTGCTGGGTGCAGCGGCGCAGTTTGGTATTTTCGCGGCCTATTCGTCTTCGCTCTTCCTGGGTTTTACCGCCGAGCAGGCAGGTGCCATTGCCATTATTGGTGGTGCCGACGGCCCCACGGCCATCTTCCTTTCCTCTAAGCTGGCACCCGAGTTTATCGGGCCCATTGCCATTGCGGCCTATTCTTACATGGCCCTGGTACCGGTAATTCAGCCGCCCATTATGCGCCTGCTTACCACGTCAAAGGAAAGGCTGAT
>SLOR01000069.1 GCA_007132395.1 Bacteroidales bacterium | reverse complement strand
TAAAAGCGGGGCTGAGATTGCCATGAATAATTTTCCGGAGCAGGATATTACATCTACACGCGGTTATAATTATGGTGTTGAGCTGTACGTAAATAAAACCGCCGGGCTTATAACCGGGTGGACAAGCTATACCTACAGCCAATCCCTGCGAAGAACCCAGGCACAATTCGAACAGGATCGCGTTAATGACAATTCCTTCTTTCCTACCGATTACGACCGGCCCCATAACCTGGTAGTCAATCTTAACTATCACCCCATGCGCCGGTGGCGGCTTTCGGCAACCTTTTCCTACAGCACCGGACGACCCGTTACTTTGCCCGAATCAATTTATCCCTTTGGTAATGATGTGCTTATCAAGTATTCCGACCGTAATAAATATCGTTTGCCCGCCTACCACCGGCTCGACATTGCCTTATCACTGGGCGAAGGTCACAAACTTAACAGGGGAGCACGCGGGTCGTGGACCCTATCAATAATGAATGTATATGGCCGGAAAAACCCCTATTCTGTTTTTTATCGCCGCGACGAATCTACCAGGGGGCAGGCCCGTTCATTTAAGTTATATCAACTCTCTATTATAAGCAGACCCTTGCCAACCCTTACGTATAATTTTTCCTTTTAGCTAATTCCACGATTTTTTAAATCCCAATCTTGATATGAAAAACATACCGCTGCCAGTCTGGATTAGTTTGTTTGCCCTTGTAGGGAGTGTGTCTTGTATTGAAGAATACCATCCTGAAATCGATACCATACCCAGCCACCTGGTGGTGGAGGGCCTGATGACCGATATAGCAGGGGAAAGTTTCGTGAAATTAAGAAGGAGCAACATGTACGGAGATAATTTCTGGTGGCACAATGAGAGTAACGCCATGGTTTATGTTGAAGATTCAGACAATAATATTATCCGGTTTGAGGAGGAGAGCCCCGGGAATTACCTGCCTGCCGGGAATGTCGTGGCCGAACATGGCAAGACGTACGTGCTCTCCATCATCACTGAAGATGGCAATGAATACCAATCCAAACCTCAGGAGTTCCCTCACAATCGTCGTGAGCTGTTATCTGTTGCATTGGAGTCTGCCGTGAAAGATTTTTACCTGCACTCTTCTGTATCAAACAGAATCTATCGTTTTGATGTGAATGGCGCCATGATTAACGCGACTTTAAGTGGCTCCCACAAGGAATACTTACGGTTTAACACTACTCTTACAACCCAGTATATTATTACTCACCCGGGTCTTGTTACCGATACCTACGAATATTGCTGGATGAACCGCAATGCCGGTGATTACCTGGATACAAGGGTGGGAGAAATGGGGGGGGATTACGCACCCTATTTGCCAATAGCTTTTGTTCCCATGCAAAACAAACAATTGATTTACCTGGGCTACCCCGAAGGGAATTATCTTAATGCCCGGATTATTACCAAGGATGCCTTTTTTATCAACGACGATACCTATCGGTATTACAAACAGGCCGAAGAACAATTGGGTGATAACGGCCGGTTTTTCGATCCTATTGCCACCAACCCCGCTTCTAATATTGAAAACCTTACCCATCCGGGTCAAAATCCCCTGGGTTTCTTTGAAGCTTCTTCCATGACAAGACAGCTTTTCAATGTCAGGTTTGACTCCAGGGGAAATCCCGATTATTTTCTCATTGAGGATTTTGACAGGATTCCTCCCTCGGGTTGCTCTTATGAAGAAAGACCCGACTTTTGGCAGCGCTGATCTCCTTTTCTTTTCTCCATTAATTATGCTCATTGCCCGGTTCCCATCTGGCTTTTGAGATAACATATTTTATGTTAATATCCGGCTGTATATTTAACATATAGGCCAACCTTTGGCGCATTTTGTGGTATTCAGACTAAAATAATCTCTATAAGGGTTTTTAAAAGTGTTAATATGTCTTTGATAAAGGTTCTTATGTAGGTTTATGGGTAATATAAGTCGAAGAAAAATTATTATTTGTAGGGATTTTCAAATCGCATGCAGTAATTATATTACAAATGCAAGCTGATTAACATAATTTATAGAATATTAAGGAAAATTTATATATTAGCCTTTGCTAAAAAGCCCCCATTGGGGGCTTGGCAAAAACCAAAACAAGTTTATTTATTAACAAAAAAACAACAACATGAAGAGAATTTGTTTTATCTTTCTCATTCTCCTGGGCTTTATTGGCAATAGCCTATATGCTCAGGAAAGGCGGGTAACAGGTACTGTTACCGATTTTACCGACGGCACAAGCTTGCCTGGTGTTACCGTTATGGTACAAGGAACCAATATTGGTACCATAACCGATAGCAATGGCCGTTACGAACTTAATGTGCCTGAAGGGGCTACTCTGGTCTTTACCTTTATAGGTATGACACGCGAAGTACGTCAGGTGGAAGACAGAAGCGTCATCGATGTTTCTATGACCCCTGACATTGCTACTCTGCAGGAAATTGTCGTTGTGGGCTATGGTGTGCAAAGAAAAAGAGAGGTTACGGGAGCTATATCTTCTGTAAGTGGAGATGACCTTGCACGGGTTGCCATGCCCAGCTTTGATACTCAGCTTGCCGGCCGTGCAGCCGGTGTTCAGGTTGCAACAGGTTCAGGTGTATTAGGCGAATCCCCCAGCATCAACATCCGGGGTGTTGGATCTATTACTTCTGGTACTCAACCATTGATCGTAGTAGACGGTGTACCAATTATTTCTGGTGACGTGGGCCGTTATGCTTCAGCAAATGCTCTTGGAGATATCAACCCTCAGGACATTGAATCCATTGAAATTTTAAAGGATGGATCTGCAACTGCAATTTATGGTTCCAGGGCAGCAAACGGTGTTATTCTGATCACAACCAAAAGAGGTAAAGTAGGTACTTTCCAGGTTAACTACAACAATTATTTTGGAATTGCTCAGCCTGTTAACCTTTTCGACCTTACCAATGAAACGCAATGGCTGACCCTTACCGAAGAAATGTTCGTCAATGCAGGTGGTACAAACCCTGCCGTTGCAACAGGGCTTAATACAGACTGGCAAACTGCAGTGCTTCGTACTGCTGCTTTCCAGCAAGACCATAACGTTTCTCTATCCGGTGCTACAGATCAGACCAATTACTACTTCTCAATGGGTTATACCGACCAGGAAGGTGTTACCCGCCCCAATGCTATGGACAGGTTTACATTCCGTGCCAACGTTGAGCAGAAGTTTCTTAACAACAATGTAACCATTGGCGCCAATACCAACCTTTCACGCGCCCAGTACCAAGGGTTAAATACCGGCGAAAACTCTCTTTCCGGAAATGTTTTCAACGCAATCAGGCAGTTACCCAATACCCCAATCTATAACCCTGATCATCCAACCGGGTACAACATTGACGAAATTGCAGTCAACCTGGTAGGTCGCGGTGCCAACAACCGTGGTATTGATGACAACCTTCCCAATATCCGCTACGTGATTGACAATAACGTGAATAATTCCAAAGTAAGCAGGGCAACCCTCAGTACTTTTGGTATGATTCAGTTTACGCCCTCATTATTTTTCCGCACACAGATTGCAGCTGATATTGCCATGACTGAAAGTCATATGTACTGGGATCCCGAACACGGTGATGGTGCGTCTGTAAACGGACGTATCTATAACACAATGGATAACTTCAATCGCTGGAATGTTCAAAATGTACTTACCTATCTGGAAACTTTTGCAGATGTGCATAGTGTTACATTAACCCTGGTAAGTGAAGTGCAAAAACAGCGCTACAACTACTTTTTCTCAGGTGGTACCGACTTGTCAGATGTATTTTTCCGTCATAACGTAATTGGAGGTTCCTATGGAACACAGCTTTCTACAGGAAGTATGAGCGAAAACGGGATTATATCCTATGCCGGACGCTTTAACTATAATTATGATGACAGGTTTTTCCTCCAGTTCTCAAGTCGTTATGATGGTTTATCCTCATTACCCGCAGCCAATAAGTGGGGTTTCTTCCCCGGAGCTTCTGTAGGCTGGACCCTTTCACGTGAAGCTTTTATGCAAGATGTGGATTGGATGTCAGACCTTAAAATCAGAGCTTCTTATGCTGAGGTAGGTAACTCATCTATTGGTAACTATCCATTTGCCGGTCTTTACAGTGGTGTAAGATATGCCGATTATACCGGTATCGGATTTACTCAAATGGGTAATGACCAACTCAAGTGGGAAACCAGTAAGAAATGGGATATTGGTATTGACGCGACTATCCTTGACGGAAAGTATATATTTACTTATGATTACTTTATTGATGACCAGGATGGCTTGATTCTCGACGTTCCTACACCTCCAACAATGGGTATCCCCGGAAACAGGTATGCTGCAAACATTGGTAGTTTGCGCAACTCGGGTCACGAATTCTCCGTTACTGCCAACCTTATCAGAAACTTTGGCTTCTCATGGGCTGTTGATGCAAACCTTACCCTTGTGAAAAACGAGATTAATTCACTTGTGGATAATCAACCCATTACACTTGCCTACACTATTATTGACATTGGAGAATCTATTCGTTCGGTATATGGATATGACTATGTGGGAGTGAATCCTGCCAACGGTAATCCTATTTATCGTAAAGGAGATGGTACCTATGTGCAAGGAAATATTGCTACACAAAACTACAGGGTGTACGACCCCAATAATCCTTCTGACATTTCTCAGCCTGGTGCATTGAGTGCTGCTGATGACAAAATTGTATTCGGACCTTCTCTCCCCACTTATTACGGAGCTATCAACAATAGAATCACCTGGGGTAATTTCGACTTTTCAGCCATGGTTCGCTATTCAGGCGGTAACTACATTATGAATAGAACCAGAGCCGACTTAACTGCAAACAGCTACACAAACTTCGGTTCTGAAATGTTGGGAAGATGGGTTAGCGAAAATGAGCCCGGCGACGGATGGACTCCTAAATTGTGGTACGGTAGAACCAACTTTATTAACATCCAGGGACAAACCAATGGAAGGTTTGTTGAAAAGGCAGACTTTATCAAACTTCAGAATCTTATAGTTGGATACACCCTGCCACAACAATTCACCGTAAGATATGGAATTGAACGTCTGCGCGTTTTTGCTGCCGGTACTGATTTGTTTATGATTACAGATTATACAGGCATCGACCCGGAAATGGACCGTTTTGGAGGTGTTGACTGGAACGGAACACCCAGACAAAGAACCTTTACTTTCGGCCTAAACATGAGTTTGTAAATTAAAAAAATTGATTATTATGAAAAAAACAAAAATATACTTACAAAAATTTGGCAGACTCTTTTTGTTGCCAATTTTTGTCGCAGGCTTGTTTTTTACTTCTTGCGAAGATGAAGTAATCAACCTGGAGCCGTTCAATCAGATTTCGGAAACTGTTGCATTCACCACTCCTGAAAAAATCCATCTTGCTGTTTTGGGGATGTATCAGGCTGCACAAATTGGTGCTTTTGAAACCACCCCGGGTACATTTGGATTAAGAGGATATCCTTTTGGTGGTGCCTTTGTACAACAAGGTGATAACCGTGGCGAAGATGTAGTAAACATTTTCGCATTTTATGCCTTTACTTACCAGGGAACCTACGATGTCAGCACTGCCAACAACGTATACTATTGGGTTGATACATACCGCTTGATTAATCGTATCAATATCGTTGTTGACGGTATTACAGGTGCCATAGCGGATGGTATAATTGATGCAGATCAAGGGAATTCCTATTTAGGCGAAGCGCGTTTGTTAAGAGCAGCAGCATACCATGAATTGATGGTATTCTTTGCATTTCCCTACAGACATACAGCCAATGCAGGTCATCACGGTGTAGTATACCATAAAACTCCTTTCACAACGCCTGCGGCTATTGAAGAAGGGCTACAGGTGGGCAGACATACCGCGGCGCAAAGCTATGAATGGATACTTGACGATTTGAATTTTGCAGAGCAACACCTGCCACTTAAGTCGCAGCGTACCGGAAATCAAAGAGTATCCCGTGCCACCAAAGGAGCAGCAGCTGCCTATAAAGTACGTATCCATCAGCACATGTGGAATATGCCAGGTGTTATTACTGAAGGTATGAAGTTTATCAATGGGCCATATGCCGGACATTATGCATTAGGCGAGGAGCCATGGGATGTATTTTATAACAACTATGGCAGCAATGAATACATTTTTGGAATGGAAAGTTCCAACACCAACTACCCCAGTGTGAATGGAGCGCTTGCATCAATGTACAAACGCAGATTGCTTGTTTCTCACAGTCCGATTAACTGGAGAAACCCCTTCTGGCTGGAAGATGACAAACGAAGGGATGAAGAGCATATGGTAATTAATGATAATGGTGTAATGTTTACCGACAAGTATAAGCGCGACCAGGATTATGATGACTTATCGCCAATGATGCGTTATGCTGAAGTAATTCTCAATCTTGCTGAAGCTTATGCACGTGAAAACCAGGTTGCGGAAGCATTAACTTACCTGAACATGGTGCGCGACAGAGCATTGGCAGATCCTGCAACGCAATCCTACACCGCCGCTGATTTTGCCAATAACGTGGAGCTGCTGGAAGCAATTCTTTATGAAAGAAGAATTGAACTGGCAATGGAAGGAAGGCGTTGGCCCGATATTCACAGATTGCAGCACTGCCCTCACTTCCCTATTGATGGTGTACCTGCAAAATATGACAATGCAAGACCTTTACCAGAATATTTTGAATTTGATGGTCCTGAAATTCCGCTTGCTATAAATCCAATTCCTTATAGTGACAGGAGATTCTTATGGCCCCTTCCGCAAATTGAGTTGAATGCCAACCCAATATTGCGTGATCAGCAGAACCCCGGTTGGTAAT
>SLOR01000099.1 GCA_007132395.1 Bacteroidales bacterium | reverse complement strand
CTTGAAAATGATGCGATTACACAGGAGGAGCTAAAAGACGCTCTCACCCGATTGCTGGCTGATTATAATATACTGCTCAGAGACACTATGAAAATTACCCGCCTGGGCGATTCTACACAGCACAAACTTCTGATGGCCAAGGAAAAAATAGAGGACCTTAATGAAAAACTTGTGGAGTCCGAAAGAAATATTCGCGAACTAAATACAATTCTGATGTTTTACATTAAAGCTACCGATAAGTACTAAAACTTTTATTTCTTTTCTTTGGTGACTTCATTTTTTAACATATTGCCTGAGCATATTAATCTTTTTCGATAATATTGAAATATTATCCTGCAAGCTTTTGTGTTTTTTCATTTAATGCTGAAAAGACAACTGGTTATTAGCTGTAACACTCTCCCCGAAATAAAAAAATGCTTGTGTCATGTTTGTAAAACTCTATTTTTGTGATCCAGTTGGGGTTGTAATCTTCAGGATTGCAAATGTTTTCAGTCATTCTTGAAAAGACCTAAATAAGAGCCAGCCCTTATTGACAAAGGAAAGTTCATTAAAATGAACTTTTACAAATTACTTTAACCCATAAAACTTATGCTTATTCGAGCCAGGTTTACTCTGTTCCTCATTTTGCTTCTCCCCTTAGGGTTGATAGCTGCTACAGAAGACAGCCTTTTGTCAATTATAGCCCAAAGTGATGACCCGGAAGAAATCACGGAGCTTTATATTAAAATTGGGGATAGCTTCGAATATTCTGAACCCTCCAAAGCCATTGAATATTACAGGCAGGCATATGAGTTTGCTACTTCGCAGAGCGCCAGGTTCAGGGGCAGAATCCTCAATCCCGAACTGGAAATATTACGTGCCAAAAGTATCAGGTACATCGGCATTGTAAACTCCGACCAGGGAAACTATGAGCAGGCAATGGACCACTTCAACGAAGCCCTGCAAATTCTTGAGCCCACACGTGAATTATTTACTACGCCCTACAGACGTGAAGTAAATATAAAGATTGCCAAGATTTATAATAATATCGGGATTGTTTACAGCCGTCAGGGAGTCTTTGGCCTTGCCAGGGAATACTACCAGGATGCCCTGGATGCTTATCTTGCATTGGAAGACTCTACCAGTATTGCTGTTGCATACAGTAGCATGGGCATCGTGGAAGCCCGACAGGCAAATTTGCCCGAGGCGCTGAAATATTTTCAGGAGGCGCATGTTATTTACAATAGCCGGAATGACGTGCAGGGAATCGCCCAATCATTAAATAATATCGGAGGAATCTATTATCAGCTGGGTAACTGGGAGGAAGCTCTGGAACTTTACTTTCAGGCCCGTGAAGCTTTTGAGAAAATGGGTTATACCCATCGGGTAGCAGCTATTTTGGCCAACATCGGGCTTACCTATCAGAATATGGAGGATTTTGCCAAGGCGCAGGAGTACATGCAGCGAAGCCTTGATTTGCGTGAATCCATCAATGATCAGTCAGGCATTGTAGATAGCTATAATAACCTGGGCGCCCTTGCTGCACAAAGAGGGGATTATTCCTCGGCAAATGATTACTATTCAAAGGCCTACGAGCTGGCAGTTGATGTGGGAAATCCACGTATTATTGCCTTGTCGCTTATAAACCTGGGCAAAAGCTCAGCACAGGCACGTGAGCTTAGGCAGGCCATTGACTATACACAGCAGGGACTGGCGCTGGGTAGGGAACATAATATGAAATTTGTGGTACAGATGGCGCTGGAACAACTGGCATCCTATTATGCCAGATTGAGAGATTTTGAAAATGCCTATCAGTATGCAACGGAGTTTCACAGCATAAGTCGCGAAATACTTGATGAGCAAAGAACAAAACAGATCACCGAGCTGGAAATTGAATACAAAGCCCGCGAAAAACAGCAACGTATTGATTTGCTTGAGCAGCAAAGCGAGCTGGATAAGCTGAAAGTAAGGCAATCTACAGCACTTTCCTTCGTGTTTGGTTTGTTGTTCTTCGTAGTACTTATCATAGCCATATTTACTCTGCTTCTTTTTAAACAAAGAAATAAAATCTTGCTCCTGCAAAAGGAACGCGAAGCCAGTTCGCTCATTAGAAAAACCGACAACGACCTTAAAGCTATTCTGAAAACCCACTCGCATGCAATGATTCTGTTTGATAATGAACTAAATGTTGTTGCCTACAACCATATGGCGGCTCAATGGGCTGAGCAGTTTCTTAATACAACATTGTCTTCTGCAGGGTCATTCTTCAGCACAACCAATAATATGGTAAATGAATTGGTTAATGATGTACTATCTCCCGTCCTCAACGGACAATCGGAGAATAAAGAAAAGGGATACCTTGACAAAAGCGAAAAAAACCATTTCTACAAATTTTTCTGCAACCCGGTTTATGACGACGCCAATCAGTCCATTCAATCCGTAAGCCTGATGATAGAGGATATTTCCTCAAGGCGTGATGCGGAAATCAGAATGACAACAGACTTGAAGGAAAAAGAAACCCTTATTAAAGAAATCCATCACAGGGTGAAAAACAATATGCAGGTTATTATATCTCTTATTCGCCTGCAAGTGAATGAAATTAAGGGAACACAGGAACGAGAAGCTTTTACGGATTTGGAACAGCGGATAGCCGCCATGTCGTATGTGCATGAGGAACTTTATACCTCACAAAACCTTGCAGATATTAACTTTGAGCATTACCTGAAAAAAATATCATCTAACCTTGTGAGTGCCTATAACAGAAATGTAAATGTAGCAAATCATCTCAATCTTGATGATAAACTGGTAAATATTGATGTTGCAGTACCTTGCGGATTAATTGTAAATGAACTGCTGAGCAATTCCCTCAAGCATGCTTTTAAAGGAAGTTCTACCTTAAAAAAGGGAATGAAACCACAGGTAGATATTTATTTCTCAGAAGACAGTTCCGGTTATAAGCTTATGGTGTGTGATAATGGTAAAGGAATTGTGCAAATTCCCGATACAGATTCCATTACAAGCATGGGCTTCAATCTGGTGAAAATTATCGTAGAAGAACAACTGAGAGGTACCTGGAGCATGAATTCTGAGGATGGACTGAAAGTAAGTATAATGTTTCCCCGCAAGTAAAAGTTTGTATCAGTAATTCAGAGGACTTTTGTCAAGGGCATCTCGAAGTCCGTTGCCCAGTAGCATGAATGCCATCACCAGCAGCATGATGCACATACCCGGAATAACGGCCAGAAAGGCCTTGTCGAGTATTATATACCCGTAATTTTCGCGAATCATGGTTCCCCAGGAAGGCATGGGAGGCTGCACCCCTATACCCAGAAAGCTTAGCCCCGCCTCTATAAGTATGGCTGAAGCGAAGTTGGCTGCCGATATAACTACCACCGGCCCCGTAATATTGGGCAGGATATGACGCCTTATGATGCGCAGGCTCGGAAGGCCCAGGGCGCGGGCTGCCTCTACATATTCATTCTCCCTCAGGCTGATAATCTGTCCCCTAACTACACGTGCTACATCTACCCACATGGTGAGCCCCACGGCCACGAAAACCTGCCAGAAACCCTTGCCCAAGGCAAAAGTGATGGCTATTACCAGCAAAAGGGTAGGAATGGACCACACCACATTAATCAGCCATACAATAAAATTGTCTACTCTTCCGCGGAAAAACCCTGCCAGGCTCCCCAGCACCACACCCAGCAATAGGGCAATGCTGATGGCTATAAAACCTACTGACAAAGATACCCGTGCCCCTATGATGATTTGGCTGAATAAATCGCGACCGAAACGGTCGGTGCCAAACCAGAATCTTCTGGATTGTATATGGTTTTCGGCTACCCTAATGCGGGCTTCTTCAAGAGTGATTGTACCTTTCTTATTTCCCCTGAAAAATATTTCTATCTTATCTCCAGGCAGGTTTACTGAATCCGTGGCAAATAACACATCGGCCAGTGAGTACCTAAGTTCCATACCCTCAAAACCTTCGTAGCCGGTATATTTGTTCACAACTATTTCCTCATTCTCAAAATGGTAGCCTTCGATGGGGATGGCATCGTAAGAAGAGGGTTTACCGTAAAGCATTTTACGAAACCAGGAAACAGGCGGTTGTTCAATATTCTTTTGCACTTGCAGAAACTGTATCCTGAATCCGGGATGTTTGGCCGATATTTCAAGATGTTGCTCGTTGGCAAATGGAGTGGAGTCGGGTGTTATCAGGTACCCCAGCAAGGCGGTAGCCACACTGAGAATAATCCACGTTAATGCAATCATTGCCGTGGGATTACCCCTGAATTTCCGCCAGGCAATTTTTCCGGGCGATATACTTGCTTCCTTTTTCTTGCTGAACCAATACACTTTTTAGCTTTTCGTAAACGGATGTTGCGAAATTAGAAATTTTACAGGGTTGTACAGATTTTTACAAAGAATTATTTCTTTTTGCAGCAGTTTTAAGCTTTTTTACCGCCCGACCCCGGCAACAAAAATCGGTGTTTTTTGTTTTTAGCATTATCTTTGCTATAGCATCAGGTATATCATGAATTTTGAATTATGTATTATTAAATCTATTACCATGTTTAAATTGATTTCTTTTATAACGGTATTTCTCGCTTTCAGTATTACAGCAACCGCCGGAGGAGGTGAAAGTGCAAAAATTAACTGGGTTTCCATGGAGGAAGCACAAAGGCTTTCCGAGGAAAACCCCAGGAAAATATTTATAGATGTATACACCGACTGGTGTGGCTGGTGCAAGCGTATGGAGGCCAATACCTTCTCACATCCTTATATAGCAAGCTATATCAACGATAACTTTTATGCCGTTAAGCTCAATGCTGAGCAGGAAGATCCCATCAATTTCCGCGGAACGGAATATGTAAATGAAAACCCCGGCGCCAGACGTTCCAGCCATAATTTTGCCCGTGCCATACTGCAAGGGCGTATGAGTTATCCTTCGGTGGCATTTTTCGATGAAGAGTTAAACCTTATCACTGCAATACCAGGATACAGGGATGCGAAAAACTTCGAACCCATTCTCGTATTCTTCAATGAGGATGTATTTCTGTCTCAACCCAACCTGGATGAGTTTATCAAGAATTTTGACGGGAACATCAAGGAGTAATCAATAATATTTGCTTCCGATATGATTACCCGTGAAGGTAATTGTTTTGGGCATTGTAGAAGAAGCTGATGCACCATGTGGTGTTCTCAGCTTCTTCTGTTTGGTAGTTGACAATTTGATATATAACTTAAAGGGTTTTTCCGGTTTTCATCTCCACCAGTGTACATCCGGCACCGCCCCGGTCGGGGTGCTCATCGCGTGCACGCGATACTTCGGGCAATGTGCGCAGGTAGTCGCGCAGGGCTTCCCGTAAAATGCCATCGCCTGTGCCGTGTACAATCTTAAGGCTTTTGATGCCCAGCAAGATAGCATCATCAACAAAGCGGCGGGCTTTTATGAGCGCCTCATCCATTTTCTGACCCCTTACGTCAAGGTTGGGTTTAAAGGCTGCTGCTTTTTCATTGATGTCGAAATCATATTTTACCTTAACCGTCTTTTCCAGCTTTTTCACCGACTTCTTACTTAGCTTTTCCAGTTTTTTTAAGGGGGTTTTCATTTTGATGCTTCCAAAAGCTACCAGGACATCTTTGTTGCCCAGCTCCACGACCTCACCCATGGTTTGCTGTCCTTTAATTCTCACTATATCTCCCAAAGCAAGGGGTGTGTTTTCCACTTCCGGCTCTTGTTGCTTTGGAGCCTCTTTAAGCTTCTTTTTCTTCTGAGTTCTGCTTTCTCCCGTTGCCTGCTCTCCCTCCACAGTATGTTCTTTGCTGAATTGATCCAGCTCTTCTCTCAGCTTTTTGGTACGGTCCTTTTCTGCCGATGTTTCCCTTATCTCCTTAATGGTTTTTTCTATCATGCGGTTGGAGTCGGCCAGAATTTTTTTTGCTTCCCTTCTGGCCTCCAGTATGATTTCGTTTTTGCGCTGTTCCAGCTCGCTATTGAGTTTCTGGTATTTCTCAATAATTTCTGAAAGGAAGGAGTCGCCTGATTTTAGCTGCTTTTCCTTTTCTTCCAGTTCCAGTTTTTTCAGCTCAAGGTCCTGCAGCTGGCGGTCGAAGTCGATATGCTCTTCTCCGGCAATTTTTTCTGCCTCCTGCAGTATGCGGGGCGGTAGCCCCATGGTACGTGCAATTTCAAAGGCGAAGCTGCTGCCGGGATTTCCTGTTTTCAACCGGTACAAGGGGCGCATGTTTTGTGTGTCGAAAAGCATGGACCCGTTGATGATACCTTGCTTTTTGCCTGCGAGGATTTTCAGGTTGGCATAGTGGGTGGTTATTACACCAAAGGCATTTTTTTGTGCAAGCTCATTGAGTATGGCTTCAGCAATGGCGCCCCCCAGGCGGGGCTCGGTACCTGCACCAAATTCGTCAATAAGAAAAAGTGTATTGTCATCCGAATGTTTTACGAAATGCCGCATATTGGCAAGGTGCGAACTGTAGGTACTAAGGTCGTTTTCCAGCGATTGCTCATCTCCGATATCAATGAAGATGCGCTGAAATACTCCTGCATCAGAATAATCCACCATGGGCACCAGCAAGCCACATTGCAACATGTATTGCAACAGACCCGCCGATTTGAGGCATACGGATTTTCCGCCCGCGTTGGGCCCCGATATTACAATGATGCGCTGCTGCTCGTTGAGCTCAAGATTCAAGGGTTCCACATGCTTTTTTTGTGCTTTGTAGGAAAGCCACAGCAGCGGGTGTTTGGCCTTAATCCAGTTGATGCGCGGCTGGTTGTGCAGGCGGGGCCGCATGGCGTCCATACTGATGGCCAACAGGGCTTTGGCACGGACAAAATCAATCT
>SLOR01000233.1 GCA_007132395.1 Bacteroidales bacterium | reverse complement strand
GCTGGGCGGCTCATCCGGATTTCCCGGACCCGACTATGCCTTTTCCGGCACCCGTGTGCTGGGCACCGACCTTACAGGGCTGGGGGATTTCCCCGGCGATTATGAGCCCAATATCCCCGCTTTCGGTTATCAGGCCATTTCTCCTGAAATGGACCTTTACTATTATCGTGACATTAAACTCACATTCCAGCGGTGGCTCAACCTGGAAGCTACCGACAGAGCGTTTATCCACGTATCAGACGACGGGGGAGAAACATGGACACAGGTATGGTCGAGCCTTTTCCAGGTTCTTGGTGTGGAATGGAACGCACAGCTGGTCAACCTTGAGCCCCTGCGAAGAAAAAAGAATTCCAAATTCCGCTTTAGCATCGGGCCCACCGATGCCAGCAACAACTTCAGCGGTTGGAATATTGATAACGTAACCATCACCGGTACCCATATCACCCGCGATGCCGGTATTACCCAATGGATTACCCCCACCAGCGGCTGCGGAATGAGCGACAGCGAAACCGTTACCGTGACAGTGGAAAATTTTGGTGCTTTAGATATTACCGAGCCCGTACCCCTTGGATTTTCCCTCGACGGTGGCCAGACCTGGCATACCGATACCCTGCGCCAAACCATTCCCTACCAGGGAAGCGTTACCCATACATTTGCACCAAAGGCTGATTTTTCGGAAAGCGGAAGATACGACAATATCATTGCCGCTATCTTATGGGAACAGGATCAGGATAACAATAACGACACACTGTATCATTCTGTATTTTCCATACCACTTATAGCCCCACCTTATTCTGAAATATTTGCCGATAACGACGGCCTGTGGACAGCCTACGGAGAAAACAGCTCATGGCAGTGGGCAGCACCCGCAGGCAGCGTATTTGATGAAGCTGCAGCAGGTGGCAAGGCCTGGGTTACCAACCCTGAAGGAGCCTATAACACCATGGAAGCCTCATGGCTGGAAAGCCCCTGTTTCGATTTTACCGACAACCTGCACCCCGTGCTCGAGTTTTACCTCAATACAAATACGGCTGAAGGGATGGATGGCGTAAGCCTCCAATATTCGCTCGATGAGGAAGACCAGTGGCACACGCTACAAACCCTTGACGAAGCCACTACATGGGGATGGTTCGATACGGAAAGCCCTGTGCAGATGCTTAATGAAGCTTTTAACACCCAGTACGGATGGCACGGAAACAGCGAAGGCTGGAAACGGGTACGCGCAGTACTTAACACTGCTGTGACAGGACAAGGCAAAGTGCAATTCAGAATGATATTTGCCTCACAGGAATCGCAAGAAGCCATTAACCCCTTCGAAGGAATAGCCTTCGACAGGGTGAGTATATATGAATCGCCCCACGACATAGGCATTGCTGCCATCGTTGACCCGGTGAGCACCTGCGAACTTTTTGAAGAACAAAGTATTACCGTGCGTATCGAAAACTACGGCCTTAATGCCCTGGAAAGCGGCACGGAAATCCCGGTTGGGATAGACGTAAATGAAACACCCTCTGTATACGAATACTTCACCTTGCAAAACGACCTGATGCCGGGTGCCACAATACAATACACCTTCAGTGCGCTTTTCGACCTTTCGGCCGAAACCTCGCACAGTATTACTGCTTATACACTTTTACCGGGCGACACTGACTTTTACAATCCCGGTTTCTTCAATGATACCCTCGCTACCACTATTGCTGTACATGGCTATCCCCAACCCTTTATCGGGGATACCATTTACAGCATGACACCCACTGAACTCACCCTGGATGCAGGTGACCAGTTTGTTACTTACCTGTGGCAGGATGGCTCAACCGAACAAACCTTCAACATTACAAGCCCCTATACCAGCTGGTACGAGGTAACCATTACCGACCAGTTCAATTGCCCCGGCACCGATTCGGTACTGGTAATAACCTACGACCTTGAAGTGGTAGAATTTGTTGAGCCCGTTGATGCCTGCGAACTCACCGCGGAAGAACTCATCGGGGTGAAAATACGTAACCACGGCCCCGATACCTTTGCTCCAGGTGAAAAATTCCCTTGGGTACTGGAACATGAAGGGGTAAAAATTACACAGGAAGACCTGGTAATTGCACAAAACTGGCAACCCGGCCAGGACAGAACCCTGCAGTTCAGCGTTCCTGTAGATTTAACGAATGTGACCACTCATAATTTCAGGGTGTATGCCAAACGCAGAGATGCAAACATGGAAAACGACACCCTCAATCAGAGCATCATTGTACATGGCTATCCTGATATTTACCTGCCATCCTTCATTACCACCGACTACCCCGAGGATATTATCCTGGCACCGGGAGAGGGATATGCTTCCTACCTGTGGCACGATGACAGTACCGATGACACCTACACTGTTGAAACCTGGGGTGTACACTCCGTGGAGGTTGGCAACGACTTTGGGTGTATCGCCACGGCACAAACAGAAGTATTGCCCGAGTTTTACGATCTGGCGGTACATGGCCTGGCTGAACCCGCCGAAGCATGCATCGACATGGGCGAACAGCAGGTTACCATGGCCATAAAAAACACAGGTAACTCAGGTATCCTTAAAGATTCCGAATTGCTGCTGAGCTATACCCTGGAGGATCAGGATCCGGTGGAGGAATCCTTTGTACTGGAAACCAGTATGGGCCCCGGCAACATTCAGGAGTTTACCTTTTCACAGCCCATCACCCTGCCCCAGGCTGGCACTTACAACATACTTCTTACCCTGAGCTTTGAAGGAGACCAGGAGGAGGATAATAACGCCTATGAAGCCCAAATAAAGGTTTATCCCTTACCTGAGCCTTACCTGGGTGAAGATGTTTACACCACTGAGCCGCATAACCTCCTACTTAGCCCCGGCAATGACTTCGTAAGCTATGTATGGCACGATGGCAGCACAGAAGCCACCTTCCAGGTAACCAACATGCATTCTGCACTTTACAGCGTTACAGTTACCGATCAAAATGGTTGCTCAAACACCGATTCGCTGAGAGTAATTACCTACAACCTCGAGATGGACTCCATCATCACTCCCTTGAGCCACTGCTCACTGGGCACACAGGAGCCTGTAAAAGTAAAGGTATTGAACCTGGGGTACGACGATTTTGAAGCCGGAAGCGGCATCGAACTGGGCTTCCAGCTTGACAGTAAGCCCGAACACCTGGAGGAGTTTATCCTGGAAGATACCTGGAAAAAGAACACTGCCAGGTACTTCACCTTCCACACTAAAGTGGATATGTCGGTACCGGCAAATTACACCCTCAGGGCGTTTGTAGCCACACCCAACGCAAAGGCTGAAACCGATGCTTTGATAAACCATGTGGATGTTAGCGGAAAACCCTACGTGAACCTGGGCCCAGACATTTACACCAGCAAACTGGACACAGTAATACTCAATGCCGGAGCGGGCTACGCTGAATATTCATGGCATGATGGACAGAACAGCCAGTATTACTATCCCGATGAATTCGGATGGAAATGGGTTTTGGTAAAGGATATTTACGGCTGCGTAGCATCCGACACCCTTTTTGTGGGATTCTATACCAGCACCGAAAATCCGCTGGAAAATGCACTGTCAAAAGTATACCCCAACCCGGCCAGAAATCAGTTCACCGTAGAACTGGATGATCAGTGGATGCAGGGAGAGGTGGTAATGGAACTGATGGATGCAAGAGGTACCATTGTACGAAGTGCTGTTATAATGGCACATGGTATTAACAGAGAAAGAATCAATATCAGCGGACTTCGTGCCGGGGTGTACTTCCTGCACCTTACCCGCGAGGGTTTCCGTAAAACCCACAGAATTACCATACTGGAATAATTTTTTTTCAATACGTTCTTTTCAATGAACACCCGTAATTAACACATGTAATTCTCTTCAAGCTTTACTGATTAATTTAGGGTTATAAAAAGACCGGAGCCGTCCGGTCTTTTTTTTACCCCTCCCCTCACGGGATTTTAATATCTTTACGGGCCAAATCAACACTATCCCTAACTAACAATCGCAACAATGCAATCCAGAAATCTTATTCTCATTATTCTTACAATGCTCCTTCTGGGCGTGGGATGCAAGAAACAACCCTCCGCAGTAAACCTTGAGCAGGCACATAACAAACACGGGCAAAAAATTATGGCCCCGGGTCTGGGCACCATTGGCGTGATTCACGAAAGCCAGCTCTTTGTTTATTATCTTAATGAAAGCCATAAGTGGATTCTCGACAAAGTATCGCAGTTTGAAATCCCCGAGAAAAATGAGGGAATACTTGCCCTGGGTATGGGGTTTTTGGGTGTGGTGCAGGACAAGGTAATGCACTTTTACTACCTGGATGCCGAAAACAATTGGGTACGCGACAATGAGGTGGTTTTTGTAATGCCTTCCAAATATGAAAGAATTTCTACCATGCGCATCCCCTGGGATATCGGGTACATTACCGTAGAAAACCCAAAGGGCGTGTTGCAGTTTTACTACCTCAGCGAAGATGCCCGCTGGGTGAAAGACGAAACCGTGCAGTTTGTATTACCCCAGCCCCTTGACGATTATATGCTGCTGGGCGGAATGGAAATAGCAGTTATCAAAGACAACAAGCTGGGCGTTTATCAACTTACCGATGACGCGCAATGGCATTTTGCGGATGACCTCGTACTATCTCTCCCTGAAGACAGTAAGGCTGTCATCGCATTCGAACCCGGCACCATTGCCGTGCTGGTGGAGGACAACACCACCCTGCGATTTTTCGACCTGGACTTTATGGACAAAAGATGGGTGATGGATCCTGGCATGGACTTCAGTATCCCTCGTTTTTAATCGTTGTATTCATATTACTACTACCTGGGACACGAGGTATATTTGGTGAATATTAACAAAAAAGATTCTCGCATTTTCTGTAATTTCGCACTCCGTTTTTTGGCTGCCCTTAAGGCCTGATGTTAAACCGGACGCTAAGCGGCCATATTAATAACAAGCTCTTAAGACAGCCGCTTTTTTTGCCGGGCACCTGCCGGTAAAACTAACATGCATTTTTTTACTTCGTTGTTTTATGTGGGAATTACTGGTTAGATTTATCCTTCGCTATCGTTTAGCTATCCTTATTTCAATTTTTTCTGTTACAGTTTTCATGGGCTGGCAGGCCACCAAAGTGGAGCTTTCCTATGAGCTGGCACAGATGCTTCCCGAATCAGACCCTGTTTTTGTAGAATATCAGCAATTTCGTGAAACTTTTGGTGAAGATGGCAACGTAGTGTTTCTGGGCATAAAGGATGAAAGATTTTTCCTGCTGGAAAACTTCAATGCTTTTCATAAAACCACTGAAGCCCTGCAACAGATAGAAGGCGTTACGGGAGTAGTGAGTATTGCCAACATCCCTCAACTGGTGCGCAACGATGAAGAGCGAAAATTCGAGATGCGCCCCCTGGCAAACCAAATGCCTCAAAGTCAGCAACAGCTGGATAGCCTTTTTCTGACAGCCTACGACCTGAAATTTTACGAAAATCTGCTTTTTAACCGGGAAACCGGTGCCATTATGACGGTAGTATCGCTGGACCGGGCAGTGCTAAACACAAAGGAAAGGGTAGATTTGATAAACCAACTGCATGCAACGGCCCACACCTTCGAACAAGCTACCGGCATCAAGCTTCATTATAGCGGCCTGCCCTTTATCCGTACCCGTACCTCCGAAAAAATTGAAACCGAACTAAAACTATTTGTGATTCTGGCACTTATAATTGCCTCTATTGCCCTGTTTGTTTTTTTCAGAAGCTTTAAAGCGGTTTTCTTTCCCATACTCATTGTTATTACAAGTGTAATATGGGCACTGGGGCTGGTATCCTTGCTGGGCTACGAAATCACAATTCTTACCGGCATACTCCCTCCCCTGCTTATCATCATTGGTGTTGAAAACTGTATTTTTCTGCTCAACAAATACCATCACGAGTACAGGCACCACGGCAATAAGGTAAAGGCACTGGTAAGGGTGGTACAGCGCATCGGCAAAGCCACTATGCTTACCAATGCCACCACGGCAGTAGGGTTTGCCACATTTATCATTACCGGCAACACCATTCTTGTAGAATTCGGTATCGTGGCAGCCCTTAATATTCTTTTTGTTTTTCTGCTTACCCTGTTTCTCATTCCCATCTTCTTCAGCTACCTGGCCCCGCCGCAGCTGAAGCATATCAGCCACCTCGACAATCGGTTTATACGCAATGCCATCAAGCGCGTGGTAAATACAGTTGTGTTTCACCGGGCAAGGGTATATGCCGTTTTCAGTATCCTGCTGCTGCTGGGCGTATGGGGAGTAAGCCGGTTGCACACTTCGGGCAGCGTGGTTGATGATATTCCTCACCGCGACCCTATTTACAAAGACCTGCTGTTCTTTGAAGAAAACATCAACGGAATCCTTCCCCTGGAAATTCTCATAGAAACCCAGCGACCCAACGGCATATTAAATCCCCGCATCCTGCAATCTATAGAAGGTCTGCAGCAGGAACTGGCCCGCCATCCTGAGCTGTCGAGACCATTATCAATTGTTGAGGCCTTAAAGTTTGCCAAGCAGGCTTTTTACCGTGGCAACCCGGAGATGTATTCCCTGCCCAACCCCCACGAGCGCAACTTCATAATGGGCTATCTGCCGCGCAACGAAGACGACAGCAACAATATCCTTACAGCAATTGCTGACAGCAGCATGCAAAAAACCCGGGTAAGTGTGCAGATGGCCAACCTGGGCACCCGTGAAATACAACAGTTGCAGGAGGATATTCAGCCCGTAATTGACTCACTGTTCGATGCTGAAACCACACGGGTGAGTATGACTGGAGCCAGTGTGGTATTCCTTAAAGGTTCCGGG
>SLOR01000370.1 GCA_007132395.1 Bacteroidales bacterium | reverse complement strand
TTTTGTTTTCTCACAGAGCCCCAGAATACGGGTGTATTGAATTTTTTCGACAGGAGTTCCGTACCACGAAAAAAGGCTGTAGGCTGATTCAAGAAATCAATCCAGTAAGCACTGTCTCTGTTGGGGTTTTGGTCGGCAATGAGTGCTGTACCGGTAACCTTACTTCTGTAGGCAAGCATTTCGCGTGGCAACTTCTTCATACTTGCCAGGATATTGCCGGTTCGCTTTCGCATATGCAGGGTATAACGGTCAAAGGCTTTGTTGCGCAAGGGTTTGTAGGCGGTAATAATCTGGTGCTTATTGTATAAAGGGTAAGAAGCTCCGGCCCATTCCCAGTTTCCGGTATGCCCCATTACAATCATTACACTTTTCCCTTCAGCATAATACCGATCCAGCAAGGCAACAGATGCAGGACTGTAATAACATCTTCTTTTCAGCTGGGCCGGCGACATGGTCTTCAGCTTCAGCACTTCCACCATCACATCAGAAAAATGTCGGTAAAACTTCCGCTCAACATGCTGTAGTTCTTTTTCTGTTTTTTCCGGAAATGCATTTCGCAGGTTTTGCCTTACTACATTTTTCCTGTATCCCACAATCCTGTGAAGAATAATACTTAAAACCCACGAAGTTCCATAAAGCACCCATAAAGGCAGGTAAGACAGCAATACCATCAACCCAATAAATGGTACTGACAAATAATCACGAATGCTGTATGTTTTATTATTCAGGCTCGTCATTGTTATGGGTATTGAATTTGATGCAAAGCATAGATATTTCGGAAACTGCCATATGTCATCGCAAGGCAAAATTATAAAAGATTTGTACATGAAAAGGTGAAAAACACATTGAAGCACGAAGCCAGATAAAAGAAAAAAGGCCATACAAGAAATTTGGCAGCTTTTTTACTTTGCCAAATTCATTAGCTTTGCATTGCTCAACTCTAAATACGCTCATGGAAAGAATATTACGAAGCAGTTTTTCACTCCGCGAGGGTATCTTCCCTGCAATGTATTTCTTTTTGTTGCTGGTGCTAGCAGCAGCCCTGCCCACTTCACGCTATGTAATGAGCCTTGCACAAATACTGATGGGATTACTGTGGTTGGGGGAAGGCAACTACAGAGAAAAAATCAATCGTTTCCTTTCGCAAAAACCCGTATTGTTTTTTGCCGGAATCTACCTGCTGTATCTGGCTGGAATGTTCTGGACACAAGACCTCACGCAGGGAATAAATGATGAACTCAAAAACAAACTTCCCCTGCTCACTCTAAGCTTTCTGATTGCCTCCAACAAACCCCTGTCAAAAGACCAGTCGCATCTGTTATTAATGGTTTTTATGGCTTCATTGCTGATTACCTCCTTCATCGGTTTGGGTATTTTTCTTTCCGGGAACTTTATCAACTTTCGCGACATCTCCCCTTTTGTTTCCCATGTGTACCTGAGCATGATGCTGGTAATGGCAGTATTTACCATTCCCTGGTTGGTGCAACAAATAAATCCTGACAAAAAATGGGTTTATCTTTCACTAATTGTTTCTCTCTGGTTTATCCTCTTTCTTTTCATCCTGCAATCGCTAACAGGCTTGCTTTGTCTGGGTGCAGCAGGATTCTTTCTTTTGGGGAAACACATATTGTATGGGAAAAATATAATTTCCCGTACTATAGCGGTACTTACCATCGCAGTTTTTTTTATTATTAGTATAGCGTCATTGGCGCATATGTACAACAAAGTAAGCAGCGATTATCCGCCGGATCAAAACGAGTTAAACACATATACCGCCCAGGGTAACCCCTATACACATTACCCCGAAAGCACACTGAGGGAGAATGGGTATTATGTATATTATTTTATCGCAGAGGAGGAACTACAAAAGACCTGGAATCAAAGAAGCACTCTTGACTATCGGGGAAAGGACAAAGCAGGAAACGAACTCCGCAGTACACTGTTGAGATATCTTAGCTCAAAAGGACTCCGTAAGGACAGCAAAAGCCTGATGCAACTACAGGAAGATGAAATAATAGCCATAGAAAGCGGCACACCCAATTACCTGTACACGCAGTGGCCCGGCTTTGTTGTACGCATCCATCAGAGCATCTGGGAGCTATATTGGTACAGGCAAACCCAAAACCCATCCGGCCACACGCTCACCCAACGATTAGAACTTTGGAAAGGCAGTTGGCAGGCTTTTAAGCAAAAACCCCTGCTGGGCTGGGGTACAGGAGATATTTTTACTGCGGTACAAAGTGGACTGGAAAGCATTAACTCTAAAATGGAAAACACCCGCATGAAACCGCACAACCAGTACCTGCTACTGCTTGTTATGATGGGGCTAACCGGAACTGTATTGTTTTTCGTCCTGTATATTGCCTATATAAAACAATCAGGGGCTATCCGGTTCTTCCCCTATCCTATCTTTCTTATTATTATGCTTGTAAGCATGATGGGCAACAACCCCATCGACGCACAAACGGGCCAAACTTTCTTTACTTTCTTCACACTGTATTTTGGCGTGATATACAGAAAGGCCTTAGCGAAGAAGTCTTAAAACCAATATCCTCTTGCACTAAAGTTGATTCTTTGCGATATAGTTATTTATAATTGCCGCGGCTTTTTTGCCGTGCGACCCTTTGTGTTCTCCATAGAAAACCTTATTCCATCGTGCGCGCAAATCACTTTTCAAGCCGGGATTCTGAGTGTATTGTTCAATGGCACCTCCCAGCTCATCAACACTTTCTATTCCAATGGATATATCCTGAATCATTTCTTTTATTTCCTTTGTCAGTCTTTTGCCGGAATCTACCCTAAAGGTGATTATCGGTTTATCAAGCCCACAAAATTCAGCCATTACTGAGCTGGTGTCGCTAATGAGGAGATCTGCCGCGAGCATGTGTGCGGGAAGCATATGGGGTTGGGCAAATTGTATTCCCGGGATTGCCAGTACCCTTTCAAAGTAAGTTTGCGACATCATGGGGTGAAGGCTCACAAATACATTGTATTGCAAAGCCAGCTGGGGTAGGTGGTCAATCCACCGGTTAATGGCACTCAGGCCAGAGCGGTCCCAGGTAGCGGTAAACAGCAGGGTTTTCTTTTGTGGGTCAAAACTGTCCTGTTGTTTTATCTTTTGGCTGGCAGCAATAGTATGCGGATCGCTAAAGGTGTCTTTTCTGGGGCACCCCCCGGCCACACCGCAGCTCACGCCATACTCTTTGGCCTGTTGGGCTTCCGCTTCAGAAATAAACAGATAAAGGTCAAAGGCATTGTACTTTTCAGCACGAATCATTTTCTTAAAGTGATAGATGCCATGATTCATCCCTATTTTTTTAATAGCTGCTATGGGAAACCGATGAAAAGCATGCCGTGCCATGATAAGCAAACGGGGAAAGGCAGGCCAGGCCCTGGCATCCACGCCCTTTTTCCTTAGAGTCTTTGCCACTTTTTCATTGCGTGCCACTATGCGAAAGGGTTTGTTGAGATGCGGTAAGATATGCTCAATTACAACATAATCCTGCTCTGAATCCACATAAAAAACCACATCATCCAGTTTGCCCAGCCAACGAAGTAGGTGCCAGAAAACCCAGTAAGGTCCTTTTATGAGGTAACCCGAAAAAACCATAATGTTTGTTTTATTTTTGTTGTTGCTTGTTTTTCGCCTCCATCCTTTTATAGATAAAGCTTTCCAGAGATTTTACCATTTTCAGCATGCCAAAATTTTCCCTTACAAACTGCATGGCCTCATTACTTCGGATATCCCATTCTTCCTTTTTCTTCCGGGCTTCCAGAATGGCTTCGGCAATGGCATTTGAATTGGCCGGAGGAATGAGGGTCGCATATTTTCCGTCCTGGCTGAGCTCGGCAGCTCCGTTTACACGGGTCATAATAACCGGTTTGCCATAGGCCATAGCCTCCATGGGAGCATTGGGCATTCCTTCGTAAAGAGAGGGATGCAGAAACAAGTCACATCCTTTTACATAGGGTATGGGCTCATGTACATAGCCGGCAAAATGAATCATATCCTCAACACCTTTATCCTGTGCATAAGCTACTAGCTTATCCATGTCGCGGCCATCTCCCAGTATATAAAACAACATATCAGGATAATGCTCCCTGATGCCGGGCAAAGCATCAATAAGGAAAAAATAACCTTTGTGCCCTACGACCCGTCCCACGGAAAGTACAATGGTTTTCCCGGGATATTGAGAAGAAAAATCAAATGGAGCGATGGTATCATCGGGAATTAAGCCGTTATAGATTACTTTAACAAATCCCTCCGGAGCAATTCCATTGTTCGCGTATATTTCACGGATGGTTTCGGTATTTGTTATCACCCCGTCCACAAACCATTTTGTGCGCAAAACCAACCGAAGACTTTTTGCAGGAGGCGGAGAACCACTGCGCCTTATGAGAAGTTGATTCCCACTGAATTTTGCCGCCAGACCCGACACCACGAGCTCACGGCCCTTACAGATTACCACATCAATTTTATGCTTTCGGATGAGGCGTGCAAGTCGCCAGGTTTTATAGGGGTTAATGTCATTATATACGGTGAAGTTTTCCGTTATCACACCCCTATTTTGTGCTTCCTTAAGAAGCACCGAATTTTTGCTCCCGGCAAGTACTACATAATGCCCCTGCTCTTGCAATCCGGCAGCAGCATTTACTGCCCATCTTTCACCCCCGCCGTATTTCTTCCGGCCAATTGTATGAACAAATAAAATGCGCATCTATGACATGAGTTAACCTGTACAATCAATACAAGCCTTTGTTAGCAATTTGTTTTTTTCCGGACGGTAAAAATCACCAGGTTTTTTTATGCATAACATTTGATGTTTGAGCAGACGTGTCCGTGTGTCTGTAAATTTCTGATTTCTAGGCGATACTTTGTCTACCCGGCGCAACTAAGCCGGTAAATTAAATCGTCGCATTTTTATTCGTCTTTATTGTCATCTTCGGGCAACCAAGGAATATAAGCAGGAACGTCGTAAGGATATCTCTCCTTATGAATGCGCAACACATGCTGGTAAAGCATTTTTCTGAAGTTTTCCACGTTCTGCTTTTCTTTGGCTGAAATAAAAATACATGGCGCATTTTCGTGTGCCATCCAGGTTTGCATCAAATCATCAAGACTTGTATTCTCTTTGGTGGCAGGGGTAAGGTCGTCTTCCTCCTTGGGTGTGAAGGAGTAATTGTCAATTTTGTTGAAAACCATGATGGTTTCTTTGGACGCGTCATCGCCGATAATTTCGCGCAGCGTCTCATTTACCACATGTATCTGTTCTTCAAAATTAGGATGAGAGATATCTGACACATGCACCAGAATATCAGCTTCCCTCACCTCGTCCAGTGTAGATTTAAAGGATTCGATAAGATGGTGGGGCAGTTTCCTGATAAACCCTACCGTGTCAGACAGCAAGAAAGGGAGTGTTTCAATCACCACCTTCCGCACGGTTGTATCGAGGGTGGCAAAAAGCTTATCTTCAGCAAAAACTTCCGATTTGCTCAGCATATTCATGATGGTAGATTTACCCACGTTGGTATAACCTACCAGTGCCACACGTACCATGTTGCCCCTGTTGGAGCGCTGGGTGGCCTTTTGCTTGTCAATCTGTTCCAGCTTTTTCTTGAGCAGGGAAATACGGTCGCGAACAATACGGCGGTCGGTTTCAATCTCTCTTTCACCGGGCCCCTTCATCCCGATACCCCCTTTTTGCCTTTCAAGGTGGGTCCACATACCTGCCAGGCGCGGCAACAGATACTGGTATTGTGCCAGTTCTACCTGGGTGCGCGCATGGGCTGAGCGGGCTCTTAGGGCAAAGATGTCAAGGATAAGGTTGCTGCGGTCAAGCACCCTGCATTTCACGTTACGCTCCACATTGCGTTGCTGCGACGGGGATAGCTCATCGTCAAAAATCAGGATATCAATTTCGTTCTCTTTAATGTACTCGCTGATTTCTTCCAGCTTACCCTTACCAACAAAGGTTGTTTTATCAGGCTTGTCAAGCTTTTGCGTAAAGCGTTTCTGCGTTTCTCCGCCTGCAGTTTCCACAAGGAACTCCAGTTCGTCAAGATACTCCTCAACGATTTCTTCTGACTGGCGGCCCATGATTACGCCTACCAGTACTACCTTCTCTTTCTGTTTCGCAGTTTTAATATTTTCAGGCATTTATAAATTATTTGTTTCCGTGGGTAATAAAATAAAAGGTTACAGATACCATCAGCAGCCACTGGGTAAAGGCTCCTGTAATACCGTTAAAACTCCAGTAAGCATGCAGCACCGAAAGAATAAACAGTACCAGTGCTGACACCACCGTGAGGGTTTGCTTGCTGAGAAATCCGCCAACAAACAGCATGACGCCAAAAATCACAAATCCCAGTGCAATAAAGAAATGCAGGTTATGTACATCAAACCGCATGAATGCAGGGAAGAAGACCGCGAAAATGAATAGCAGAATAGTAATACGCATCATCCAGCCGGCCAGACCTTGAAAATTTTTCCAGGGATTCATATACTATGGAGGATTTTAGGTTTTATAGATTGTTTTTGAATGGGCAAAACTGATTTGACTTATGGTTTTAAAAAGGCTTAAAGCCAATGATTTCGCGTACTTCTTTCACAGTTTTGGCGGCACTTTCCCTGGCTTTTTCAGCACCCATGCGTGCTACTTTGCCCAGGTAGGCTTCGTCGGCGCTTATCTCCAGAATTTTCTCGCGTAAGGGCGCCGTAAAGGTAATCACATCCTCGGCGAGCTGTTTTTTCATATCCCCGTAGCGAATCTCACATTTGTTGTATAATTCATCAAAATGCGCAACGGTATCGGGAGTTGAAACGACTTTCATGATGTTGAAAAGGTTTTCGATGGGTTGGGCCTTGGGCTGGTTGGGTTGGGTA
>SLOR01000132.1 GCA_007132395.1 Bacteroidales bacterium | reverse complement strand
TGGAGCATGGCTTGTATTTTGAGCAGGAAGTGAGCCTTTTCAACCAGCAGCTTGCCATAAACTATGGTGTAAGAAGTTCGTTTTTTCAAATCATTGGACCCGGCACACAATACACCTACGACAAAACTGACCCCCTGCGCTGGACAGCAGAGGACACTTTAAATCTTGAGCGCGGTAATATTTATGATTCTTATCATCACTGGGAACCGCGCCTGAGCCTGCGTTTTACCCTTACAAAAAACAGTTCGGTAAAGGCCAGCTACAACCGCATGGTGCAATACATTCAGCAATCGCAAAGTGCACAGTCGGTAGCCCCTTATGATGTATGGTACCCGGTGAGCAACAATATTCCGCCACAGCTGGCAGAACAAGTTTCCGTGGGCTTTTTCCGCAATTTCAGCAACGATTTGATTGAGACTTCGGTAGAGTTATATTACAAGGACATGAAGAATGTGACCGATGTAATTGACAATGGCGATATACTGGGCAATGAGTTTCTTGAGGCAGAACTCCGCACAGGTAAAGGATGGGCTTATGGAGCGGAATTTCTGGTGCAGAAAGAAAGTGGAAAACTGAGTGGCTTCGTAGGTTATACCTGGGCCTTGTCCAAAAGAAAAATTGAAGATATCAACGAAGGGCGCGCCTATTTTGCTCCCAACGACAGACGTCATGACCTGAGCCTCTCGGGCAGCTATCAATGGAGCAGTCGCTGGAGCATGGGTATGAGTTTTATTTACGCAACAGGAACAGCCGCCACCTTGCCCGTAGGAAAGCTCTTCTATCAAAACGCCTTTGCTCCCATTTACTCTGATCGTAATTCGGGCCGCCTGCCCGACTACCACAGGCTCGATTTATCAGTGACCTACACCCCCCGCAGTCGGCAAGCCGAGAACAGACGCTTTAAAAGCAGCTGGAATTTCTCGGTGTTTAATGTGTACGCCAGGGTAAACCCCATTTCTGTTTCTTATGCGGAAAAGACCGAGAAACCCGGCATCCCCAATTCTTCTTTCTTCTATATACCCGGCCCCATCCCTGCCATAACCTGGAACTTTAGTTTTTAACCTGTCAATGAATATGAAACCTGTAAACTTTATATCACACATCATTATTTCAATGCTGGCAATATTGTTTCTGCTGACCTGGAACTCCTGCGAAAAGGATGTGATACTGGAATTGGCGGATGAAGAAGGTCGTTATATAATCGTGGAAGCCAACCTTACCAACGACGGCGACCTGCAATGGATACGACTTACACAATCCAGCTCTTATTACGACGTAAACCGTGGCATCGGACTAAAGGGTGCCAGCGTAATTATTGAGGAAGAAGATGATTTGTTCTTATTTTCAGAGGCAGTGGTGGACAGCGTGGATGGCTTTTACCTGCAGCCGCAAATCAGCAAAAAACTAAGAGAAACCACCTATCGGTTGCAGATTACTACTGAAGACCAGAAAACATACACTGCCCAAAGCACCTTCAGGCCTGTACCTGAACTGGATTCAGTAACCGTTCAACTCAACCCTTTTTCCGAACTGGGAATTTTTGAGGAGAGGGTGTACGATATTTTCGCACATTTTCGCGATTTGCCCGATGAAGGCAACTTCTACCTGTTCAACCTGTATATTAATAATCAGCTCAAAACCGGGCGCCCCAACGATAAAGCACCCATGAGTGATATTAACCTGGAAGAATATGTATCCTATGCAGTGCTTTCAGTTAACGAAAGAGACGTGAATCCCGGCGATACACTTACCCTTGAAATCAGAAGCATATCAAGGGAAAACTTCAATTTCTACAGTGCTTTCTTCTTCCAGACAGACCTTTCAGGAAATCCATTTGCCGGAGCCCCTCCGGCCAACATTCCCACCAATCTCAGCCAGGGAGCAAGAGGCTTCTTCCAGGTATCTGCCGTAAACAAGAAAACCATCATTTTTGAGCGGCCCCGGGATTAACATCATTATAAGCCGCGGGCAGGAGGAAGGATAGAATTATTATTGCTATATTCGACATTTGCATTATGCATTACTAAAAAAACAAACTCACAGATATGGAAAACTTTGTTATGTATAACCCCGTGAAATTGCATTTCGGGGACGGCGTTACTGATAAAATCGGTAAGATTGCGCAGGGATATGGAAGAAATGTATTGCTGATAACGGGCAGAGGCTCGGCAAAAACCAGTGGGGCTTACGAACAGGTAATGGCCCGCTTGCAGGGAGCCGGCTTACAGGTGTATGAATATAGCGGTATTAAATCCAACCCCATTATTGAAGATGTTGACAAGGCCGCAGCGCTGGGAAAGGAGAAGCAGGCAGACCTTATCGTAGCCCTGGGAGGCGGCAGTGTAATTGACAGTGCTAAAATCATTGCACTAGCCATGAAATACAACGGAAATGCATGGGATATCATGGAGGAAAAACACAAACCCACCGATGCCGTTCCGCTGATTGCCGTGCTTACACTGGCAGCCACCGGCACCGAGATGAATCCTTACGCGGTTGTACAAAACAACTGCCAGCAGAAAAAAATCGGCTACGGCAACAAACTGATTTACCCCCGGCACAGTTTCCTGGACCCCTCATTTACCCTGAGTGTTCCTAAAGATTACACGGCCTATGGAGTTGTTGACCTCATTGCCCACTCTCTGGAAGCCTGGTTCGGAGAAGGGAAGGCATCACTGTCCGACCGGTTTACTCTGGCCATCATCAAAGAAGCCATGCAATACGGGCCGGAATTGCTGAAAAATTTGGAGAACTACGATTTGCGGGCCCGCATTATGTATGCAGCCACTTGCGCCCTTAACGGAATGACCGTGTACGGGAAAAAATCGCAGGACTGGGGCGTACATGCCATCGGGCATTGCCTGTCGGTGGTGCATGATGTTCCTCACGGGGCATCCCTTTCCATCGCTTACCCGGCATGGATGAAGTTGCAAAAAGACAGGATTCCCCAAAGAATCCAGGAACTGGGAACCGCCCTTTTTGAAACCAACACCGTGGATGACACCATCTACAAACTCGAATATCTTTTCAAAAACCTTGGCAGCCCGGTTACACTAAATGAAGCTGGTATCGACCTGCAGAAAGATGGCGTGAAGGAAAAACTGGTAAAGGTAATGACGGCCAACAAGGTAAGTGGTATTGTGCATAAGATGGATGAAAATGATTACCCGGTACTGCTGCAGTTAATGCAATAGATTCAGTATATGCATCACCTGTTTGAAGACAAAAAAAAAGAGACGCACAAGGCGTCTCTTTTTGCATAAAACAGGGGAGGTGATTTCATAAGTATTTCAAAAATTTCTTTCAAAAGTTCTGAGCGATATAAGTGTTCAGCCGGTTTTTGCTGCTGTTAAAACTGAAGGCATTGTGTACAATAAAGTAATTGTGCTTATCAATGGTATTTCTGTAGGCAAACTGGGCAAGCTTCAGGCGGTTGGACTCGAACGTAAGCATACCCATAAGTAGGTAAACCTGCTCAGCAGTAACGAAACCGGAACCTATAGCCTGCTGTGCAACACTCAGCCTTGCATTATCGAAATTGGTATTTGCCATGGTGTTTTGCAACATAGCGAAGGCATGAGGGGTCATCAAAGGTAATGCACTGCCATAGCCCGGGGCTGTATGAGCCACCGGCTGTACTACAGGCGCATGTTGCAGTGGGCGGGTACTTTCAACCCGGTAACGTCCGCGGTGGTCTATCATGGCAGTTATGCGTGACCTGCCCCTTATATTTACAGGTCCGGAAAATACAACCTGAGGAAACTGGTAGCTTACTGCAAAGCCATGATGTACAACTTTATACTTTACAACCTGAAGGTGATACCGGCCCGGCTTAAGGTTGGAAATTACATGCCTGTTGCTGATATGGGGGTACTCCTGATTGTCTATTCGTATTGAAAAAACTGCATTGTCGTGTAAACGAAGGTGCAGTTCGGAAGCAGCCGGATGGCTGAATGCGCCGGCGGACTTGCTGAGTAGCAATAGCAAACCCAGGGCAAAAATCAGGTTCATCAAAGAAAAAAGATTCAGGAACTTGTCGGCACGGGTAGTGGAAGTGCTCTTCTGCCGGTCGGATAATTGTGCGGTCTTTTTCATAGTAGTGTCCTCCTGTAGGGTTGAGTGTATCTTTCTGATACAGCATAACCAATTCATGTGCCAAAATTATCGGCAACATAAGAAGACAGAAAAAATCCGCAATATATTTTATCGCTGTGGATATCGGGGTTTTACGGGAAGCTCAAGCAACCAGCTGATTACTGCCAGTAAAATACCAAAGAGCAGGGCCACTCCAAAACTGCTTACCTCAAAGCCTTTTACAAAATGAGCGGCTATTTGAATAATAAAGGCATTTATCACCAAAAGAAACAGCCCAAGAGTAAGCACTGTAACGGGTATGGTAAGAACCACCAGAATGGGTTTAAGAATGGCATTGAGAAGTCCCAGCACGAAAGCCACTACTATGGCCGTGAGAAAATCAGCTACTGTAACACCCGGAATAAAATAGGATCCAATAACTACTGCAAATGCTGTTACAATTACCTTAACAAGAAAGCTCATAAAAGAATATTTTTTTAGTCCTTCAAAAAAACGATGGGTTACGGAGAATATTATACCCCGGTGTTTCAGGCCGTATTAGTTCATGTTTATCAGGTCAGGGGCCTGGGGCCTGTACGAGCCGGGATTTACCATGGCATTTAAAAACACCAGGATGGTTTGTGTGGCCCCCTTTTTCATATCTACGTATTCTTTGGTGATACGAGAGCTGGCATTCAGATTTTTATAGTTACTGAGCAGGCTCCAGGTAATATGCACAAGCTCACTTTCAGTACTCACCGGGAATGCCCCGCCATGCTCCACCAATTCACGTGCTTCGGCAAATTTCTGGTACCGCGGGCCAAAAACCACGGGCATACCATAGGTGGCAGCCTCAAGGATATTGTGAATACCGGCACCAAATCCGCCTCCGATATAGGCAACAGAAGCATATTGGTAAAGGCTGGATAACATACCCATTTCATCGATAATCAAAACTTTGGCATTCATAAACTTCTCCTCATCGTACTCAGAATATTTTACCACGTTATCTCCTATTAACTGCATAAGGTTTTGAATATGGCCGGGTTCAATCTCATGGGGCACTATCACGTACTTTATACCCTGGTAATTTTTTGCCACCAGGGTAGCAAGTATTTTTTCGTCTTTGGGCCAGGTGCTTCCTGCCATAAAAATCAAATCTCCCTGAATAAACTTTTCCACCTTTTTGTAGGTACTGGGCTTATTGCGTATTTCAAAAACCCTGTCGAAGCGGGTATCGCCGCTCACCACCACGTTTCTAATCCCGAAGGAATACAGCAGGGATTGCGAGGCATTGTCCTGCACAAAGAAATAAGTAACATTCTTTAGATGCTTCCTGAACCATCCGCCCCACCATTTAAAAAACAGCTGACCGGGACGAAAAATGGCCGAGATATACACCACCGGAACCTTTTGCTCCTGCAAAGCAATAAGGTGATTGAACCAGTATTCATACTTTACAAAAACTGCGAGCCGGGGCTGCAGGTATTCCACAAACTTGCGGGCCTTCTGCGGCGTATCTTCCGGCATATAAAACACGTAATCGGCACCCGGGTAATTTTTTCGCATTTCATACCCACTGGGAGAATAGAAAGTAAGTACAATTTTAATTTTCGGGTTTTCTTTCCTGAATTTTTCCATTACGGGTCTGCCCTGCTCAAATTCGCCCAGGGAAGCACAATGAAACCACACGTGCTCATCCTCCTGATCCAGGGTTAGGGCAATCTTTTCCAACAGGCCCTCACGTCCCTCCTTCCACAATTTTGCCTTAGTGCGGAATCGGGCAGCAAAACGGATAATTGCCGAATAAAAATAAATGGTAAGGTTGTAAAAAAAATGCATCACAGTGTATTAGAAATGAATGCTGACAGGTAAAAAGCCATTGCCAGAAGCAGTTAAACCTGTCGTGCAGAGAACAATCATGCAAATATAACCATTAAAACCAACGGTAAGGGCACTGCGGGAGATTCTTTCCTTCCAATGGGGGATTAGCAGGGTACACAAAATGGAAAAGTATCGTCCGGGTGTAAGGGCCGACAAAACAAATCTTTATATCTTTGTAGCCCTCAAAACAAAAACTAACAAAAACGATATAACCCGCAACACCACAACTTTGCATGAAAAAAATCCAAATGGTTGACCTTAAGAGTCAATACGAAAAAATTCAACAGGAAATCGACACTGCCGTGCTGGATGTAATCCGTTCCACACAATACATTAACGGAACCGAAGTAAAGAACTTCCAACAGGATTTGGAAAACTACCTCGGAGTAAAACATGTAATTCCCTGCGCCAACGGTACAGATGCCCTGCAGGTTGCCATGATGGGCCTGGGCCTGAAACCCGGCGACGAAGTTATCACCACATCTTTCACCTTTGTTGCCACCGTTGAAGTAATTGCACTGCTGGGCCTTACCCCCGTACTGGTAGATGTACTGCCCGATACTTTTAATATTGACCCCGAAAGTGTAAGAAACGCCATTACACCCAAAACCAAAGCCATTGTTCCGGTGCACCTTTTCGGTCAGTGTGTTGATATGCAACCCCTTATGGAACTGGCAGAAGAGCACAACCTGCATATTATTGAAGATAATGCCCAGGCCATTGGCGCCGATTATATCTTCCCCAACGGAGAGAAGAAAAAAGCAGGCACAATGGGCATCGTGGGATGCACCTCCTTCTTCCCCTCCAAAAACCTGGGATGCTACGGCGATGGTGGTGCCATCTTTACCAATGATGATGAACTGGCACAAAAACTCCGTGTTATCGTTAACCACGGGATGGAAGTGAGATACTACCACGACTCTATCGGTGTAAACTCCCGCCTGGACAGCATACAGGCTGCCATCCTGAGAATCAAATTAAAAAACCTTGACAAGTATTGCGAAGCCCGCAGGGCCGCGGCTGATTATTACGACAAAGCCTTTTCCGGTCATCCCCGCATCAAAACCCCGGTGCGCAGCAAATTCTCTACCCATGTATTCCATCAGTACACCCTGGTAATCGACAAGCTGGACCAGTTTGCCCTGCAGAAATTTATGGGCGAAAAGGAAATTCCTGCAATGATTTATTACCCCGTACCCATGCACATGCAGAAGGCTTACCAGGATCCCCGCTACACAGAAGGCGACTTCCCGGTTACGGAAATGCTCAGCAAATCGGTAATTTCATTACCCATGCATACCGAGCTGGATGAAGAACAGCTGGCCTATATTACACAAAGCGTCCTGGAATTTCTGGATAAAAATTAAGAACCTGCTACAATAGATAGCCTAAAAACTCAACACCTGTTGCCATGGAAGAGAAAAAGTATTTCAGTCACGAAACCGCTGTAATTGATGAAGGATGTCAGATAGGCGAAGGAACCAAAATATGGCATTTCACCCATATCATGCCCGACTGCATTATTGGCAAAAACTGTAACTTCGGTCAGAACGTGGTGGTTTCGCCCGGCGTTACCCTTGGCAACAATGTAAAGGTGCAAAACAATGTATCCATCTATACGGGGGTTATTTGCGAAGACGATGTTTTCCTGGGCCCCTCCATGGTGTTTACCAATATTGTAAACCCCCGAAGTGCCGTGGTACGCAAAGAGCAATATGTAAAAACCCTGGTGAAAAAGGGAGCCTCCATTGGTGCCAATGCTACCATAGTATGCGGCATCGAGATTGGAGAATTTGCTTTTGTAGGTGCCGGAGCTGTTGTAATCCGCGACGTACCTGCCTTTGCACTGGTGGTGGGCAACCCCGCCAAACATATCGGCTGGATGAGCGAGTACGGACACAAACTTGAGTTCGATAAAGACAATACGGCCGTGTGCCCCGAAAGCAAAGAAAAGTACCTGCTGAAAAATGGGGCCGTAAAGAAAATATCTTCTCTGGAAATATAAACCAGGCCGCAATGGCCTGAAATTGCACAATCAAAAGGGGAAAAATCAAATAACAAACCGCAAATGAATATTTACGAAAGACTATTAAAAAAAGAAGCCAAACTTTCTGTCATCGGACTTGGCTATGTTGGATTACCCATCGCACTGGAGTTTGCCCGCAAAATTCAGGTGGTGGGTTTTGACATTAAAGCAGACAGGGTAGAAAAGATGCGTAACAACATTGACCCCAGCGAGGAGCTTGAGTCCAAAGATTTTGAAGGATGCGACATTTACTTTACCGCCAATGCCGACGACCTTAAGCAAGCCAATTTTCATATCATTGGTGTTCCCACACCTATCGACAACCACAATCTCCCCGACCTCACACCCGTGCTTTCGGCATCGCATGCCGTGGGTAAGGCCCTCAAAAAGGGTGACTATGTGGTGTATGAATCCACCGTGTACCCGGGATGTACCGAGGAAGACTGTATTCCCATCCTGGAAGAGGAAAGCGGATTAAAGTGCGGTGAAGATTTCAAGGTAGGCTTCTCACCCGAGCGCATCAACCCCGGCGACAAGGAACACACCATTACAACCATTACCAAGGTAGTATCGGGCTGCGATGAGGTGGCCCTTGACAATATCGCCAAGACTTACGAGTTGATTGTTACAGCGGGAGTACACCGTGCCCCCTCCATCAAAGTGGCCGAAGCTGCTAAAATTATCGAGAACACACAGCGCGACGTAAACATCGCACTGATGAATGAGCTTTCCATCATTTTTAACCGCATGGGCATCAACACCTACGATGTGCTGGAAGCCGCCGGTACCAAATGGAACTTCCTGCGCTTTTTCCCCGGCCTGGTGGGCGGGCACTGCATCGGCGTTGACCCTTACTACCTGGTGTATAAGGCCAAGGAGTTCCGTTATCACCCACAGATTATCAACAGCGGACGTTTCGTGAACGACTCCATGGGTTTTTATGCCGCCAAACAACTCGTAAAAAAACTCATTGCCGCAGGTAAAAATATACAGCACTCCAGGGTACTGATAATGGGAGTTACCTTTAAGGAAAACGTTAGCGACATTCGTAACTCAAAGGTGGCAGATGTAGTAAGCGAGTTGCAGAGCTATGGCGTTAATGTGGATGTAATTGACCCCCACGCCAACCCGGAGGAGCTTCGTCATGAATATAACTTTGAACTCACCCAAACGCCGGCCGACAATTACGATGCAGTGGTGGTGGCAGTGAATCATAAAGATTATATGAAGTTGACAGAAGAGGATTTCAAAAACCTCATGAAAAACACGAAGAATCCCATACTGGTAGATATCAAGGGAATTTTCCGCAACAAAATCAACGATTTGCAGTACTGGAGCCTGTAAGCTTCGACGGGCTCAGCTACCGGAAGGTTCAAACTTTTAAGAAACAGCATACAAAAAAAATATCATGCAAAGCATTTTAATTACCGGTGGTGCCGGTTTTATAGGTTCGCACGTGGTGAGGTTGTTCGTAAAACAGTATCCTGACTGCCGCATTGTAAACCTTGACAAACTTACATATGCGGGCAACCTGGAAAACCTCAGGGACATTGAAGATGCTCCCAATTATGTTTTTGAAAAGGGCGACATCGTAGATGCAGAAGCCATGTTCGCTCTGTTTGAGAAATATCAGTTCGACGGAGTTATTCATCTTGCGGCCGAAAGCCACGTGGACCGCTCCATTGCCAACCCCATGGAGTTTATCCATACCAACCTCGTTGGCACGGTTAATCTTTTGAATGCGGCACGGCATTTCTGGAAAGATATTTCAGGAAAGAGGTTTTATCACATCTCTACCGATGAGGTGTATGGCTCGCTGGGCGATGAGGGACTGTTCACCGAAACCACTGCCTACGACCCCCGTAGCCCCTACTCGGCCGCCAAAGCAAGCAGCGACCATTTTGTGAGGGCATGGCATCATACCTATGGCTTGCCGGTAGTAATTTCCAACTGTTCCAACAACTACGGGCCCAACCAGTTTCCCGAAAAATTGCTGCCCCTGTTTATCAACAACATCATCAACAGCAAGCCCCTGCCTGTATATGGCAAAGGTGAAAATGTAAGAGACTGGCTGTATGTGATTGACCATGCCAGGGCCATTGACCTTATTTACCATAAAGGGCAAATTGGAGAAACCTATAATATTGGTGGACATAACGAATGGAAAAACATCGACCTCATTAAGGTGCTCTGTAAAATCATGGACCAGAAACTGAGCCGTGAAGCGGGAACATCTGAAAAACTCATCACCTACGTAAAAGACCGCGCCGGGCACGATATGCGCTATGCCATCGATGCTTCCAAAATACAGGAAGAACTGGGCTGGAAACCTTCACTACAGTTTGAGGAAGGTTTAAGCAAAACCATCGACTGGTACCTGGCCAACAAAGCATGGATGGACAATGTTACTTCAGGAGAATACCAGAATTATTACACGGAGCAGTATGAGAAGAGGTAGGGAATAGGTATTGGGTATGAGGTAGTGTTAGGTGTTTGATTAATTGTTATCAGACTGTTAACTTTTAGTTTTTATTTTTTAGTTTAATTGTATGTACGAAAAGGCATTTCATTCAGAAGATATCAGCAGCAGAAGTTTCCTGGTAACGGGAGGAGCAGGATTTATCGGTTCTAACCTGGTGGAATACCTTGTAAAGTACGGTGCGGGAAAAGTGAGGGTGCTGGATAATTTATCCACCGGTTTCATAGAGAACCTGGACGCTTATAGTAATTATCCTGCCTTTGAATTTATAAAAGGCGATATAAGCGACCCCGACCAATGCCGTGATGCCTGCCAGGGTATGGATTACGTACTTCATCAGGCCGCACTGGGTTCTGTACCCCGCTCGGTAAAAGACCCCGTGGCCACCAACCTGGCCAACGTAACAGGCTTTTTGAATATGCTGGTGGCTGCCCGTGAAAACAACGTCAGACGGTTTGTGTATGCCAGCTCATCAAGCGTGTACGGCGACAGCCCCCACCTGCCTAAAGTAGAAGAACAGATTGGCAACCCACTTTCTCCCTACGCGGTTTCCAAAAGGGTGGATGAATTGTATGCCGATGTTTTTGCCAAAACCTACGGCATGGAAATTCTGGGCCTGCGGTATTTCAATATCTTTGGCCCGCGCCAGAGTCCCGACGGTCCTTATGCTGCCGCCATTCCCCTGTTCATGTTCGCAGTATTAAACAACGAAAGTCCTTTTATCAATGGCGACGGTGAGCAGTCACGTGATTTCACCTTCGTGGAAAATGCCGTGGAAGCCAATATAAAATCGTTATTCTGCCCCATAGAGAAATGCAACGGAGGGGTATTCAACATTGCCGTGGGCGAAAGAACCACCGTAAACCAGCTCTTCGAAATTATCCGTGATACAGCCGGCTCACAGCTGAAAGCCAATTACCGGGAAGAAAGACCCGGCGATATCCGCCACTCTCTGGCCGAAATAAGCAAGGCGGAGGATAGTATGGGATACAAGCCGCAGATAAAAATAGAACAGGGCCTTCAAATTACCTTTCAGTGGTTTAAAAAGAAATTCTTTCCCCAATTGCAGTAAAGGGTAAAACTATGTTCGGAAAATTGTTTGGTAAGAAAAAGCTTAAAGAACCTGTGGATATATCCCTACTGAAAACAGATATGCACTCGCATCTGATTCCGGGTATTGATGACGGCTCACCAAACATGGAAACCTCCCTGCAACTGATTCGCGAAATGCATGGCCTGGGTTATACCAAACTTATCACCACCCCGCATATCAGCGCTGATATCTACCCCAACACCGCTGAAAACATTCAACTGCAACTGCAACTGCTTAAAAATGAATTGGTGGCCCATGAGATTCCCGTAGAGGTAACTGCCGCTGCCGAATACATGATAGACGATGGGTTTGAATCGCTGTTACAAAACAAACAACTGCAAACCTTCAGCGACAAGCATGTCCTTATCGAACTTCCTTATTTTCAGGCTCCTCCCAACTTTTTCGAACTTACCTTCGAAATGCAAATCCAGGGGCTGAAAATCATACTGGCCCATCCCGAGAGATATCTTTTCTGGTTTAACGACCTGGGCAAGTATGAAGATTTAAAAAACCGTGGCATACTGTTTCAGATGAACATGACCAGTTTATCAGGCCAGTATTCTCCCCAGGTACAAAAAATGGCAGAAAAACTCATTGATGCAGGGATGATCGACTTTTTGGGCTCCGATCTGCACAACAGCCATTACCTGCAACTGCTGAAAAACACTTTGCGCGAGCCCTACCTGAAGAAAGTAATGGATTCAGGAAAGTTGCAAAACCACAAGCTTTAACTTCTTCTCATTACATAGCAGTGTTAAAAACTGCTCGTAAACAAACAATAAAATTAGGGATTGATTGCAGCAGGGGAAGCACGGGCTTATCCTGCCATTCTTTTTAACCTTTCAGCAAAAGAATACTCAGGTAGGCAATATAGATTGCCACAAATACACCACCCTGCCATCTTTCCAGCACCTTCCGGCGGGGCATCAGCAGGAATACAAACAACAGGATGCAGGCAATAATTCCGGTATAAACATCGAAATTCAGGACAGGGTTAAACGGAAGTGGCTTGATGACCGCGCTGGTTCCCAACACAAAAAATACATTAAAGATATTTGAGCCAATAACATTGCCGATAACAATATCCGGATTTCTCTTCATGGCAGCCACCACGCAGGTAGCCAGCTCCGGCAATGAAGTACCAATGGCAATAATGGTAAGGCTGATTACCGCTTCACTCATGCCCAGGGCCGAGGCAATTACAACGGCACCATCCACGATCCACTTCCCTCCAATCACCAGCCCGGCAATGCCCCCTGCAATCATCAGCCATGACCTGGGTACAGAAAATGTTTTGATGACGAATTCCTCCGGCCCCGTGAGCCGGGCAATGCTGAAGGCATAATACATAAACAGCAAAAAGAAAGCAATAAGAATGATTCCATCGCTGCGGGTAATAAAGGAAAGTCCATGCCCGTCGATGAGAGCGTCGTTGGCGGCTACGCCAAGCACCACGGCAGCAAGCAGGGCTAATGGAATCTCCTTCCAGTGTGTATTATTGTTTACCGTTAGGGGAAAAATGAGTGCCGAGACCCCTAAGATCAGAAATATATTGGAAATATTACTTCCCAGGATATTTCCCAGTGCCACATCTTCACTTTCCTGGAAACTGGCAATAAGATTAACCACCAACTCAGGGCTGGAAGTTCCAAGCGCTACAATGGTAAGCCCTATAACAATGCTGGAAATGTTGAATTTTTTGGCAAGGGAAGCTGCTCCGTCCACCAGGAAGTTGGCGCCGTATATGAGTAATACGAATCCTATAACGAAGAGGACGTAGACCACGGGGTTAGTTGTTAGTTGTTAATTATCAGTTATTAGTGATAAAGATTAGTGGTTAAGATTTGAAGCACGGGATGAACCATGGGTTCAAGGGAGCTTAACCACTAATCTTTCAGGCTTGTATTAAGCACTTTCGGCTTCAATGTTTCTATCAACTTTTTTCACCAGTCCCTGCAAAACGGTTCCGGGGCCTACTTCCACAAATTTGGTGGCTCCGTCGCCAATCATATTGAGCATGATTTGTGTCCAGCGCACGGGTGAAGTAAGCTGGGCAATCAGACTGGCCTTAATCAATTCAGGGTCGGTAACAGGTTGTGCATTTACGTTCTGATAAACAGGGCAAATGGGCGCATTGAAAGCAGTTTCGTTGATGGCCTGTGCCAGTTCGATGCGTGCAGGCTCCATAAGGGGAGAGTGAAAAGCACCACCTACCTTCAGTGGCAGCGCACGCTTGGCACCCGCTTCCTTAAGTTTTTCGCATGCAAGGTCAATGCCCTTCATGCTGCCGGAAATAACCAGCTGACCGGGGCTGTTGTAGTTGGCAGGTACCACCACATCGTCGATACCGGCACAAACCTCTTCCACCACATTATCGTCCAGCCCAATGATGGCCGCCATGGTTGAGGGCTCTGCCTCGCAGGCTTTCTGCATGGCCATGGCACGCTTGCTTACCAGTACCAGTCCGTCTTCAAAGCTAAGGGCTTTGGCTGCTACAAGGGCCGAAAACTCACCCAGTGAGTGACCGGCCACCATATCGGGAGTAAAGGCATCTCCCAGACTATCCGCCAGAATTACCGAATGCAGAAATATGGCAGGCTGGGTTACCCTGGTTTGACGCAAGTCTTCATCCGTACCTTCAAACATCAGGTCGGTGATGCGAAACTGCAATATCTCATTGGCTTTTTCAAATAATTCTTTGGCACGGGGAGAACTGTCGTACAAATCTTTTCCCATTCCTACAAACTGTGCTCCTTGTCCCGGAAATACATATGCTTTCTTCATAATATCAGGTTTTTGAATATTAAACAGGCCACAAAATTAGGTATTTTCCTTGAATCATTGTTATGGGGGGCAGAAAGGCTGCATTTTACTTTGCTTGTCGTACTTGTTAGCATGTTCTCACGCAAATGCGCGATGGTTCGCAAAGTATATTTTTGGAGAGAGCCACTGTAATTCATGCAGCAAAAAGCCGCCTTATACTTATCGCTATGGAGCTTCCCGATTCCACCAAGCCCCAAACCTCGCACCTCCTCCCTCACACCCTTACAATAAAAAAAGCCCCGGCAAAAATCCGGAGCTTCTCAAATTGGTTAGATAAGCAGCAAGTATATCAGTGCAGATTAGAACCCAGCAGATGAATAAATTCGGCACGGGTTTTATCGGTAAGGAATGCTCCTGTGAAATCGCTGGTGGTAGTAACAGAGTTCTGCTTCTGAATGCCCCGCATCATCATGCACATGTGATGGGCTTCAATAACCACTGCCACCCCCATGGGTTTGAGCGTATCCTGTATGCATTCCTTTATTTGGGTGGTAAGCCTTTCCTGCACCTGCAGGCGACGGGCAAAGGCATCTACCACGCGGGGTATCTTACTCAGGCCCACGATATATCCGTTGGGAATGTAAGCTACGTGGGCTTTTCCAATAAAGGGGAGCATGTGGTGTTCGCACATGGAATATATTTCTATGTCTTTCACCACCACCATTTGCCGGTAGTCTTCCTTAAACATGGCCGAGCGAAGTATCTCGGCGGGGTCAAGGTCGTAGCCGTGGGTAAGAAACTGCATGGCTTTGGCCACCCTTTCGGGAGTTTTCTCAAGGCCTTCGCGGTGAGGATCCTCCCCTATAAGCTTCAGCACATTGTAATAATTTTCCGACAATGCTTTGATGGTTTTGGGATTGTACTGGTCTATTTTCTCGTAGCCATCCATGGTATTTTCTATGGCCATCTGTCTGTTAAGTTCTGCTGACATGGTATCCAGGTATTAAGATTTCTGTAAAATTCTTTATCCGTAGTATTCGGCAAAATTATTTTCTGTTTCTGCAATTTTCACACAGTGAAGTGCTGCGCCCAGTTCACTAACGGGTTGTTGCAGCTGCTCCCATATGCCGATGGCAAGGTTTTCGGTAGAAGGTATGCGCCCTTGCATAAAATCCACTTCCAGGTTTATATTTTTATGGTCCAGTTTATCGGTTACCTTTTCCTTTATGAGCTTGCTAAGGTCTTTCAGGTTTACCAAAAAACCTGTTGTGGGGTCGAGTTCTCCTTTGAGTGTAACATACAGCACGTAATTGTGTCCATGCCAGTTGGGGTTGGAGCACTTTCCAAATACCTGCAGGTTTTTTGCATCGTCCCATTCCGGTTTGAAAAGTCTGTGCGCGGCATTAAAAGTTTCCCTGCGGGTAATGTAAATCATAACCGTTACACTTTGATGATTAATTGTTTTTCAAAAGCTTGTAAACAAAAGTAAAAAAAATAACCCATTATAGTCGCAGTGATACGCTGCCAACAGATTATTTGCTTAAATTTGAATTGCAGCCTGCAAGCACACTTTGTTTAACTATAAAATTCAAACATTAAACACTTCGATTAGAAAGAAAGTTCACGGGCTATAGCAATAAATTTTTATTCTTTTGCCCTCAGGCAGAAACAACGGGGTGTAGCGCAGCCCGGTAGCGCGCGTCGTTCGGGACGACGAGGTCGCTGGTTCGAACCCAGTCACCCCGACCAAATTAAGGCTGAAGATTATTCTTCGGTCTTTTTCTATCAACAGGAAACCCGTTTCGCCAGGTGTGAGCGTGCCGAACTGCTCAACGACCGGTTGACAATTTGCGCATCCATCATTCATATTGCAACCCAATCTTCTCCCTCACTCCATCCAAAAGACCTATAAGCTGCCGACTGATTTCAAACGTCATCACGGGACTTTCGGCTTTGCCTTCCCTAAGCAGATTACAGAAATGCTCTATCTCATGCACAAAGCCTTCTCCACGATTAATAAAGTTGAATTGTTCCGTTTTCCCCTCCTTTTCAATGGAAAAAGAGGAAGATTCATGAAAACGGGGGTGAATGGTTAATACTCCTTCGACACCTTTTATCACTGCCACGGTAGAGGTTTCCTGCAGCAGGGTGCTGTACAGGCGGGCTTCAGCATTATTTGTATACTTCAGGTGCATGGTGCAGGAAGAGTCAGCACCATTTTCAAAAAAGGTGGCACGAGCATCGATTTCTGCAGGCATACCCAAAACAGACAGAGCCAGGAAAAGCGGGTAAATGCCAATATCCAGCAGGCTGCCTCCGCCCAACTGCTTGTTGAACAAACGGGATACGGGATTATAGGGTGTATGAAACCCGAAATCCGCTTCAATGCTTTTTATCTCTCCTAATGCCCCCTCCCGCAATTTTTGCATAGCTGCCTGAAAGTGGGGAAGGAAAGCCGTCCACATGGCTTCCATGAGCAAAACCTTATGCACTTTGGAAGCCGCTATCATTTCTTCGACCTGCATGGCATTCATGGCCAGGGGCTTTTCGCACAAAACGGCTTTCCCGTGGCTGAGGCACAGCAGACTGAATTTTTGGTGCAGGGCATGAGGAGTGGCGATGTACACAGCATCCACATTGGAATCCCTGGCCAGCGCCTCATAGCTGCCATAGGCTTTTGCAGCATTGCATTCCCTGGCAAATGCCTCTGCCCTGTCCTGATCCCTTGATGCTACGGCATACAGTTCTGTATGCGGAACTTCCGGGAGATCCCGGGCAAACTTACGGGCTATTTTGCCGGGTCCCATTATGCCCCAGCGGATGATTCGTTCAGAGGGTTTGTTCATGATGCGTTGTATACTATTCTGCTATGCTACCTTCAACCGATCCAGTGATGCTGTCAGTTCACGGAATTTCTTTTTCCCAAGCAGGCACAAATTGATGGGTCTTGACTCCGTAATGCCTTCCTTGCTCCTTTTCTGCAACACGAGGTTTTTGCGAAAGCCCAGCCTTCCTGTATCTATCATATAACCGTCAAATTCCTCCCTGCTGATACGGTATTCGGTAAGCCGGTTTTTAAAACCCGTGAATAAGCCCCATTCCATCCCCCTTGCCTGCGAGGGATTATATACCCACATGATGAGTTCCTCATCATGGATTTTTGCTTCCATATACGCGGGTTTTACCACGAGTTCAAAGAATCCGGTAACAGCAAGAAATATATAAACCACCAAATTCCAAGGCTTTATATCATTATAAATCTGCCAGTCGCCGGAAATAGTACTCCAGAGAAACAGCAAAATAAAAAGCCAAATAACAATACCCATCAGGTTTATAATCAACTTGTAAGCAAGGAATTCGTTTTTGTTGGTAATGGTTTTTACAGTCATGGAGTGTAGTTTTTTATTATTGATTTTTTTATTGAAATGGGCTGATGCCCCCCTTGCAATCAACTTTTAATCCGTCAGCTAAAGCAGACGGCAATGGATAGCTGCCAATCCCGAATTTAAACAGTAAAAATAGAATTACCTTTTTTAGTTTCAAGCATTTTCGATAAATAATTTAATCAGATGGATAGGTTATTGCCAAGAACCCTTACCGTAGGTTTATTGCAAAGCCTGTTGTAGCTGGTCATAAAGCAAGTGGGTCTGGCTGGGGCGATACGCATTTTGCACCACCACCTCGCCCCGCGCATTTACTATCATATAGGCGGGCAGCGTTCCTGAGAAGCCCAACATTCCAAGATTGCCCTGAAACTCGTTGTTCAATCTGAAATGATAGCCCGTAAGGTTTTGCTCACGAATGGTTTTTAACCAAATAGCTTCATCTTCGGGCCTGTCAAAGCTGATATAAACCATTTCCACACCCATTGTTTGCAGCAACTTCTTCAGAGGTTCGTTGTAGGCAAACTCTTCAAAACAGGGGCTGCACCAGGTAGCCCAGCAATCAATCATGAAGGGGCGTCCCTGCATGTTTTCCAGCAACGCTTCGAATGAAGTTACAGGTTGTTCTTTATCAAGGATAAATATTTTGTCCGGCATTTCCCATTTTTCTGCAAGGTAATGCTCATACTGCTCAGGCTCAAAGTATTTCATGAGCCACTCCTTCAGGTCAGCGGCAGATAAATTTTTCGCGATTACAGTCCCGGATGCATCCGCCAGGTAACTTCCCTCATTGAAAAGCCAGTGCGAAAGAGATATTTTGCGTGTTGCTACTTCGCTATCCTGCTCAACCAGGTTTATCCATGGTAACTGCTCCTCTTCCAGCCATTGCAACCATCTTTCGTGGTTCGACTCCGGAACGATGGTAATAATTTCCAGCCCCTTGTCCTTATATTCTTCATACACAGGCAACAGCGCCCTTGAGTTGCGGGTAGTATTTCCACACCAACTGCCCGATTTTTCCACGAAAGTAAATCTTTCCCCTAAAGCCTTCTGAAAGCGAACCATGCGCCCCTTACTATCGGGAAGGCGAAAATCCACGGCCTCTTGTCCAACAGCATTAACACTATCCTTTTTCGCCAGCCAGATCGAATAAAGTTCAATATGCTCTTTAGAATTTTTCAGCATCGGGTCTTCCACGCTTTGCAGCAATTCCTGGAGTTGATACAAAGGCATGAAATCATAAAAAGTTTCCCAAGAACTCAGATACATAATGGGCAAATAGGTATTAGGCCCGGCAAGCATCCATTCATTCATTCCGCGGCGGGTTTCATCAGCCATGAAATCCATACCGGCAAATTTCATTTGAAATTCCTGCTGTGCCTTGTGTATGGAACGATTGTAATCTCCTGCAAGGACTTCCGATTCCTCCTGCAAAGCATCCAGGTTCAGCTGTAATACAATTTCACCGGGTTCAATCACCACCGGAAAAGCCTGCTCCATTCGGGCATCGGGAAAAAGAACCGTGGTAAACATGAAGGGTGAAGTACCCGTGTATTCGAAGCTGTAGTTTTCGTAGGCTATTTCAATTTCGTCTCCCATCCTCGGACTTCCCATAAGATAGAAAACACCGGATTCCTGCCCAACGATGGTTCCGCGGAGGGTATATCGGAAGGGTTCCGGCTGACGACTACATCCAAAGGCAAACACGAGGCTTACCAGTATCATGATTACTTTTTTCATAAAAAAACAGGTTTTAGGGGATTCAACTTCTTAAGTTAAGTTCAGGAAAAACAACCGTTTCCTTGCAGGCATAAAGAGCCAGTATAAATGTATGAAGGCTTATACGTTTGTTAATTATTTCACTGTATTTCAATCATAATCAATCCATCCCTAGCTGCTGCTTTAGGGCTTCCAGCTCGGAGGGGCGGTGAGCCTTTGGAATAAGGATTTTCCCCCGGTCATCTACAAGTGCGAAATGAGGAATTCCCTGTATGCCCAGCAAAGTATTGAGCTCACTCTTCAAGGCATTGCCTGCCCGTACGTGATATCCTTCCAGGTTGTAATATTTAATCATGTTTTTCCATTGTTCATCGTCACTGTCGTGGTCGGTGCTGATATACAGCATCAAAATATCTTTTTCCTGCAAAACGGCTTTCAAATCCTCCATGTGGGCAAATTCCCTCTTACATGGCCCGCACCAGGTAGCCCATACATCCAGGTAAACGCGTCTGCCGCGAAAAGGAGCCACCAGTTCCTCAAAGGATGAAATTTCATTGTAGTTATCTAAAATGTGCATTTCTGCTGAGAGGCCTTCATCTGCCTTTGCATGGAAATCGATGACACCCTCAATCAGGGGATTTAAAAAGGGCAGGTAATCACTTCGCGGGTAGGTTGTTTGGTAGGTTTCATAAAGTGTAATCAACTCTTTCTCGTAGCGTTGCTGATAGGCATGAAAAAAGAGATATGTTGCCTTGAAAAATGCCATGGCTTCAGGCTCCAGGTAGGTTTCAGCAATTTCAAGGTTGCGGGTATGGCGTAAACCTCTCTCAATGTGATTTCTTTGTACTTCCGCAGCCTCGGTGTAACCCACATGGGCATACAGTTGCCCCCAGGAGTAATGACTGAGAAAGTCGAATGCCTGGGGAGCGCTGAAAAACCAGGTATCTTCGGGAGAAAACCCGGCTTCCAGCCACAAGGCCAGGGCCTGTTCGTCGCTGCTATCCTCACCATGAAAAAGAGGCGTGAGATACTTCATGGAAGCCAGGAAATTCATCACGTACAAATGGTAAAACCGGCGGGTATAGCTCAACATTTCATGGGCCTCCGGGGAAACAAGATCCTGCTCAAGAAGCCCATCCAGTTGCAAAAGCTCTTCCTGCAGGCGTAAATTGACTGTATTTCTGATGATGTCCACAGCAGAATCGTGCAAATGCCACAGTTCATCCATCTGGGGATGGGCGTGATTGGGAAAAGTTTGCAAGAGTGCCTGGGCTTTGCACTGGTTGTCGTTAATCATCATGCTTGTCGGTTCTGCTTCTTTATCCATCAGCACCTCATAATGCTTTCCCGGTTCCACCAGCAGTAAATCCCAGGTGTCGTAAAAACGACCTCCCTTCCCGGTAAACAAGGCTACCAGGGCGGGTTTATTGCTTATGGTACGGATATGAAAACGGCCATCGGGGTCGGGTGTCACCGTATCTCTAAAGCCCCAGAAACTGATGCCATCCAGCGGCACTGTGTACAACAAAGCCTCGGGCACTTCGCCCTTCACTTCCACGGTGAGGGTTATCTCCTGGTTTGAGGAGGCACAGCCCAAAAATAGCCCGGCCAGCATTGCGACGAGAATAGTGATTTTGTTTACCATGTTATTGGGTTTTGGTGGCGTTTGGTTTTAATAGCATTCACGCTATAAAAGGAATATGCAATATAAAACCTTACTCAGCGACTTATATTGCATTAATCTATTAATTTTTATTAACAAAACCCACCCCCTGCTTCATGGGAAATTTCCAGGGGCTATTCTACCCAAAAAAAGGCCACTCTTTCATCTATGGGAATCCGGTTGCTACCGAGTTTCAGCTCGTATATATTAAAAGCATTGAGCAAGTGGCGATTATAATTCCCGTCAAACACTTTCCGGATTTCCTCGGTATCTGATAGCAACAGCGCATAAACTCCGGTACTTGCGGGAATGATTCGCAGCAGCAATTCATAACCTGCATCACTATGGGCGAACCCTAGCAGGTTATCTTGTAAACTACCTTTGAGCACTTCCATATGAAGGGCTTCTGTTGCAATGCGGCAATTGGAACCGTCTTCGTAATGCCCCAGTTGCAACACTACAATTTCAGTATCAAAATACCTGACAGGGATTTGTTCTGTATAGCCGGAATAATAATCCGTAGCCCTGTCGGCATGGCTGGAGGTAAGCAAAAGGGTATCGCCCACACTGAGTATATGGGAAGGAGAAATAGAGAAATCAAGGGTAAAGGAAAATCGCATGGCATCGTCTTTACAGGCCATACAACACACAAGCAGCCATCCCAACACCAAAAATATTTTTCTATTCATGATTTACTACTTTAAAGAAGTACAATCGCTGGTCGATGGCAGACCAAAATACACTTCCCCGTCCCTGGGCGAAGAAAGAGTAGTTGTCAAGCTCTCCAAATTTCTCATACAATTCACGATGGTAGTTTTCCACCCCAAAATTATGGGAGTAATACAAGGCGAAGTACCCGATGCTTTGAGGTACGATACCTGTCTGCAGCTGGATACGAGCTGAATCAGGGGAGAATTCGGGAACCAGAATGCGGTGCAGGTTTTCCCAGTGCGCACAGCCCGACCAGTTGCAAGCTTCCTTTTCCACCTCCCCCATGGCAGCATAAAAATCAAATTCATTTGCCGCAATTACTGTATTATAATCGTTTTTAGTAAGAGGCACCTTAAGCCGATAGAAAGCCACTTCAACATAAGGAATATGGTGCGTAAGCGTGCTGTCACCCGTGGCAAAATCAAGCACCCGGTTACTTATATTTGCTGAAAGCCATAAGGTATCTCCTACAGATACTTCAGGCACATTGGGAAACACCGAGAGCACCATAGGCTCCAGTGGAGAAGTTATGGGATCGGGATCGGGGGGATCTCCACACTGAAAGGCACACAACAATAGCAGCAGGGGTATCAGAAATCTGGCGTTCTTCATTTTGTATCAGTATTATTTTTTAAGTAATCAGAAGGCTAAGACACTTAATAACATTAACTCCAATATTTTACCTACAAGCTTCTAAGGCAGTTATTA
>SLOR01000213.1 GCA_007132395.1 Bacteroidales bacterium | reverse complement strand
TCACCCTTAAATCCGGGAACACGTCTTAGCTGTCAATAAGATGTGCACCCAATGGATAAAAACATCACATTTTTATCCAACTTATCAAAACACCTGCAAAGGTATAAAAGAATCTTTTACCATGTGTTTTTTCATGTTAAATAATTGTTAAGAACGATCAATGCGTTTGCGTGGTGGGCGTTTGCTCTCCTTTAAAGTGCCGCTGAAAATAGTGTATCCCAGGAAGGTGCAGTCGAGCTGCCCGTTGAAAACGGGATACTTCGCTGCAGGTTTTAATCCGATTTTATAGGTAAGGGATTTATCGGGGCTGATGATCCAGGTTTCAAATCCGGGATAGTTGTGTTTGAAGGTAGAACCGATTTTTTGATAGAACTCTTCTATGTTATCCGTTTCCAGTCTGCGACCATAGGGAGGGTTGAGGTACAAAACACCACTGGAGTGGGACGGCCGGGAGAGGAAAAAGTCTCTTTTCTCCAGACGTATTCTTCCCAGCAAACCTGCTTCCATGATATTTTGTCGTGCCACGGCCATACTTTTGTTGTTAATGTCGGAGGCAATGATGTCGGGGATGTTAACAGGGACAGATTGTGCTGCTTCCTCCCTGATGCGATTCCACATTTCGGGTTGATAATCCTGCCAGTTGAGGAATGCGAAGTCTTTTCTGAATCCTGCCGGAGCCATGTTGAGCGCCATCATGGCTGCTTCAATGCTGAAGGTGGCACTTCCGCACATGGGGTCGTACAGGGCTTTTTGTTTGTCCCATCCCGAAAGCATAATCAGTCCTGCCGCCAGCACCTCGTTGATGGGTGCCGGGCCTGCTTGTTTGCGGTAGCCCCTTTTGAACAGGGGCATGCCGCTGCTGTCCAGCGAAACGGAGCATTTATCCCTGAAAACGTAAATATTAAATTTTATCTGTGGGTTTTCCAGGTCCACCCCGGGGCGTGTACCGTCTTTATTACGAAAATAATCAACGATGGCATCCTTGCTGCGCTGGGCCAGGAAGTGGGTATTGGAAAATACCGACTCGATGGCCACGGTTGATATGGCAAAGGTTTTCTCGGGGGTGAAATACGCATCCCACTCATGGGCGTACATGATATCGTAGAACTCTTCCTGCGAGTTGAAGGTAAACTCGAAAACGGGTTTCAGGATACTTAATGCACTGCGGCTCCAAAGGTTTACTTTGTAGAGCATTTCCTGATCTCCTTCAAAAGAGGCAGCTCTTTTCAGTGTTTGCACGTCAGTGGCTCCCAGCCCTTCCAGTTCTTTTGCCAAAACTTCCTCCAGGCCGGAAAAGGTCTTGGCAATAATTTTAAATGTTTCTTTTTTCAATGGCGTATGATAAGGTGGTGTTGTATAGTTGATTACTGTACAATGCCGTTAATAATTACTGTTTCTACCTTGTTGCTTCCATAGGCATAGGGCATAAAAGCATAGGTGGGTATTCTTTTGGTAATAAATACATTGGCCTTTTTGCCCAGTGAAATGCTTCCCAGCTCCTGCTGCAAATCCATGGCATAGGCGCCGTTGAGGGTGGAGGCATTGATGACCTCTTCGGGCAGCATTTTCATTTTAACACACGCCAGCGACATGATGAGTTGCATGTTGCCTGAGGGTGAAGAGCCCGGGTTGTAGTCGGAGGCAAGTGCCAGGGGCAGGCCGGAGTCGATCATTTTTCGTGCGGGAGGATATTCCATTTCCAGGAAGAATGCCGCACCGGGCAGCAAGCAGGGCATGGTGTCGGAATTCAACAGCGCGTCAATTTCTTCCGTACCGGTAAACTCCAGGTGGTCTACCGAAAGGGCATTGTATTTTACACCTACCTGTATGCCGCCTGAGAAGTCGAGCTCATTGGCGTGTATTTTAGGTCTGAGGCCATGTTTAATGCCGGCCATGAGTATGCGATCGGTCTCTTCCTGGGTGAAAAAGCCTCTGTCGCAAAACACGTCGATATAGTCGGCCAGTTCTTCTGCTGCCACCTCAGGGATCATTTCATTGATTATCAGGTCTACATACTCGCTCTGCTTCCCCTTGTAATCGGCAGGTACGGCGTGTGCACCCAGGAAGGTGGATTTTATGGTAAGGGGGCTGAGTTCTTTGAGCTTGCGAATTACCCGCAGCATTTTCATTTCGCTTTCGGTGGTAAGCCCGTAACCGCTTTTGATTTCCACGGCACCGGTTCCCAGCATTTTTATTTCTTCCAGGCGTTCCAGGGCCTGCTCTACCAACTGTAATTCGCTGGCTTGCTGCAAGCGTTTGGCAGAATTGAGGATTCCGCCACCTCTTTTGGCAATTTCTTCGTACGATAAGCCGCGGATTTTATCGATGTATTCTATTTCACGGCTGCCATCATACACGATATGTGTGTGTGAATCGCAAAAAGAAGGGAAAACCATTTTGCCGGTAGCATCAATTTCTTTTACGTCGCTTTGGGTGGCATAAGCATAAATATCACTCTGGGCAAAGGTTTCCATTTTCCCGAACGCCCTGATAAGACCCTCTTCGATGAAGAGGAAGGCATTCTGTAGTGTTTGTAAATCCGACATATCTTTACCGCTTACTTTCTCGCGGGCGTCATATTCTACCTGTACCAGTTCTTTGATGTTGCGGATAAGAATCTTCATTTTTAATTTTTTTGGGTTGACAGCTATGATTGTTTTCCTGTAATATCGAAGGAAGTGCTACGGGGGCGAGGGTTGTAGTGTTGTAGCCAGGACATGATGCGCGCGCTTCTTTGGAAACAACAAAGGTAGGAAAGTTTTTGTTTGGAAAGGGCAGCTAAGCGGGTCAGGTGGGGTTAATAAAAAAAGTGACTGTAACAACCTATCTCAGGGTTGTTACAGTCACTTTGTAAAATTCGTCAAGTGGATTTATAGCTCCACAGTGGAAACATCAACAGTAATTTCTTCCAGTCTCTGCGCTACTTCATCGGTCATGCTTTCCTGGTATCGTCCACCAATGTGTTCGGCCAGGAACTTTTCCATGGCGGCAACGAAAGCCATGTTGTTTACCGGTCGTGCGAAACCGTGTCCTTCGTCAGGAGCATTCAGGTATTCTACCGGGAAACCTCTTTCACGCAGGGCAACGACAATCTGATCGGATTCTGCTTTGAGTACCCTGGGGTCATTTTCTCCCTGTACCACCATCAGGGGTGCTACAATCTGATCGGCTGAATTCAGGGGTGATGCTTTTTTCAGCCACTCCTTACCTTCGGGGGTAGCGGGGTCGGCCATACGGGCGTGCAGCTGTATGCGCATGGCTTCCCAGTAAGGCGGAATGGAATTGAGCAGTGTGATAAGGTTGGAAGGCCCTACGAAAGAAACCCCTGCGGCATACAGGTCAGGCGTAAAGGCCAGACCTGCCAGGGTGGCGTATCCGCCGTAGCTTCCTCCAAAGATGGCTACTCTTTCCGGGTCAACCGTGCCCTGGTCGATGAGGTATTTTACACCCCAGGTAATATCGTCCTGCATAAGTTCGCCCCACTGCTGGTTGCCGGCATTGAGGAATGCTTTACCAAAGCCTGTGGATCCGCGGAAGTTAGATAGCAGCACGGCATATCCCCTGTTGGCCAGGAACTGTGCGTAGCCATTGTAGCCCCAGTAGTCGCGTGCCCAGGGTCCTCCGTGAGGTACTACTACCAGTGGGAGGTCCTGGTTGCCATATCCTTTGGGAAGAACCAAATAAGCCTGAATTTCCAGCCCGTCGGAAGATGGATAGCGGATGCTGGTCATGGCTGCCAGGTGCTCTGTGGGCAGGTTGGGACGGGGGCTGTACTGGTAGTTAAGCTCACCGGTTTCCGTATTATAAATGTAAACGCTGCCGGGGTCGGTGTCAGACCAGGCATTTACCAGCCACTTATCTTCAGTATTGGTAGGGCTGAAGAAGGAAACTTCCACATTGCCCAACTCATCTTTTACCGAGTTAAAATGTTTTTCAAAATCCTCATTTTTAAAGTAACGGCGGGTGAACTCGTCGGTATACGATGTGAAAAGCACTTCCAGGGTTTTGTCGGAAATGGCCATACCGCCAAAGTCGGCCCGGTTTTCAGGGTCTTTTTCCACAAATTCCATCTCACCGGTTTCGATATCCATGAGGTAGAGCTGGGTGAAGTCTGTGTCCTCTCCCACGTTGGAAACCAGGTAGAAATGTTGGTTGTCGGCTTTGAAGGAGGAGGGATAGGCGGTTTCGAGCACTGTCCAGGAATAAAGTAGTGTTTCGCCATCCGGGTCCAGGCGGTACAATTCGTTGGTGCCATCCTGGCGCGAGCGGCTTGCCATACGCAGCTGGTCGTCATGGTCGAAAATCCAGGAAGTGTAGCGGTTGGTGTTTTCGCGTATAAGCTGCAGTTCGCCGGAAGAAATCTTCAGGCTGTACAGGTCGTGCCATGCTCTGTCGCGCTGGTTGAGGCCCACGAACATCAGGTCGTGGTCGTTGCGCGAGATATGGAAAATCTGTGCCCTTACACCCTCCATATTGGTGATGTTGCGTGCTTCAGGGATTGTGCCTTCAGCGGCTTGTGCCGGATCGACGGCGTAAATGTTAAAGTTTTCATCGCCGCCCTTGTCCATCACATATAGCAGGTATTTGCCATCGCGCGACCAAAAATAGCCCATCACAGGTCTGGCGGTTTCCTGTGTTACGGGGATGGCCTCATCAAAAGAGGCATCCAGGGTTTTTACCCAGATGTTGCGGGTGCCGTCGTAGGGGCGCAGGAAAGAAACAAAAGCACCATCGGGCGATAGTCGTCCTCCTGAAATCTCGGGGTCATCAAAAAACACCTCCCGGTCAATGAGAGGAGGAATGGGTTCTGTCTGTTGCATATCGCAGGCTGCAAAAATTAAAGCCATCATAATGATTGCAATGTAAGCGTTTGTCTTCATATGAGTATTATTTGGGTTAAAAAATTTGGGACTCATAAAGATAGAGAAAATAATGCAATATGATGAATGGGGAAGATGTGAAGTTTTTTCTGTCAAAATTTTGCCTGTACATTTTCAGCTACAAAAACAGCGCGGGCCGCAAAGAGTTGTATCTCTGCAGCCCGCGCCGGATATTGTAATTAAACTACTAGTACCGATTAAGTTTCCGGTTATTGCCTGTAGACGATGGCATTGATATGCATGCCTGCCCCCACGGAGGCAAAAATGAGGATGTCATCTTTGACGATACTGTGGTTTTCAAGTTTCCCTTTTAATACCATGTCGTAGAGGGTTGGTACTGTAGCTACAGAACTGTTGCCCAGCTCATAAATATTCATGGGCATCACCTCTTCCACATCCTGACGTATGCCGTATTGACGGTAAAACCGCTTGATGATGGCTTCGTCCATTTTTTCATTGGCCTGGTGGAGGAGGATTTTTTTCACCTTCTCTACGGGAATATCAGTTTTATCCAGGGCGGCTTTGATGGCCGCGGGCACCTGTGTGATGGAATACTCGTAAATTTTTCTGCCGTGCATTTTTATGTAGCGCACATTGGGGTCGCTCTCGGGTGCATTAGATTTGCCAAGATACAGGTAATAGGCCTCATCCATGGCATGGGTAACCGTTGCCGAAGAAAGGATTCCTCTTTTATGCTCTTCCTCTTTGGCTTCCAGTATGGCTGCGCCGGCCCCATCGGAGAAGATCATAGTGTCGCGGTCGTATTTGTCTACAACCCTGGAGAGGGTTTCGGAACCAATGACCAGGCATCTTTTTGCCAGTCCCGATTTGATGAATGAGTCGGCCTGAATAATTCCCTGTACCCAGCCCGGGCACCCAAACAGGATATCGTAGGCCACACAAGCCGGGTTTTTAATGCCCAGTTGCTTTTTCACCCGTGAGGCAAGGCAAGGCAAAACATCGGTCTGAATGGTATCTTTTATCACATCGCCAAAGTTGTGCGCCATGATGATTTGATCAATGGTTTCGGGGTCAATGCCTGCATCGTCGATGGCTTCACGAGCAGCAATGGCAGCAATTTCTGAATTGGTGAGGTTTTCCTGTACCCAGCGTCGTTCGGCAATACCGGTAATATCCTTAAACTTACTTACTACCTCCTCTCCCGGGCGGTCGATGGCGGTGTGGTCTTTCTCGAAAAAGGTTTGATTCACAAAGTCACTGTTTTTAACCACAACGGTGGGTATATAACTACCAGTACCGGTAATTACACTGTTCAAATAACTCATGCTGTCTTGGTTTTGTTAGAACTTTTTTCTATTGGTTTAGCTGTCAGGGTGCAAAGGTACAAAATAATTTAACGCTTGTTTAATTGCTGACCTACCGGATTTTTTCAGCCCCCAAAGATCAGGTTTTTTGTGGAATAATAATAAGGTAAAATCATATAAATTATAAATGGGATGTTTTTTACTCATCAGACGAGGGGTTGGTAAGTGAAAAAATAAAAACTAAAAGTGAAAATTTAAAAGTAAAAAGGGAAGGCTTGAAAATGCCAGAATACCTCACAGCTCCCGCAGGAACTGGAAGCGCCCCATTAGGGGGCCTGCCCTACCGGCCTTGGGCATTTCCCGGTAACAAGTCAAGGAACGGAGCGTAAAAAAGATTTGATCCCACTCTTACGGGATTCAAATCTTTTACCCAAGAAACCGCCGACTTGTGTTCCCCACTCGTCAGACGACTTGAAGTCGTCAGACGAGTTTTTGGATACTCGTGTTTCTGCAATTATCCGGAATCAATACAAATAACCTCGGTGTAATAAAAAAATTTGCCATCCTGTCTTTTTTTTTAATCTTTGTGAATGCAATAAAAAAACATATGTGTTATTTGTAATGGTGTGTTGCGAATGTTGCACATTGCTTGTACAAAAAAACAAACCGTTTCTGTTGAAGTATAAAATTTTATGATGTTTCCAGCCAAACTTTTAATGTGCTATGTTGAAAGCTTCAAAACTGTTTAGTCTTTTCCTAACCCTACTCCTTTTTGCATTTTGCTCTGCCGAAATACATTATAGTGAAATGAATTTGCAAGAAG
>SLOR01000305.1 GCA_007132395.1 Bacteroidales bacterium | reverse complement strand
GAATTAGAGGCGGAACATTCGATCAGACCATGGTGCTCATCAACGGCATCAACATTACTGACCCCCAAACCGGGCATCACAACCTAAACATTCCCCTTGATATCAATAGTATCGAGCGCATAGAAGTATTGCAGGGTGCAGGTGCCAGGATATTCGGGCCCAATGCTTTCAGCGGGGCAGTGAATATTATTACCCGCAAACCTGCTCAACCCCATCTGTCATTATCCCTTGAAGGAGGACAACACAACTTTGGAGCGGCGGCACTCTCTGGCGGACTAAGAACGGGAAATCTTTCACACTACTTATCAGTGCAGGGTATGAGAACCGACGGGTTTACCGAAAATACCGATTTTTCTGCCATCAACATTTACTACCGGGGCATCCTGGAGGGTAGCGGCTATGAACTGGATGCACAGGCTGCATTCAGCCGGAAAGCTTTTGGTGCCAATAGCTTTTATACACCTCGCTTTCCTGAGCAATTTGAAGAAATTCAAACCGGACTGGTTTCTTTGCAGTGGATTCCCAAGGGAAAGCTGAATCTGAAGCCCTCCATTTACTGGCGGCGCAATCACGACAGGTTTGAACTATTCAGAAATGAATCGCCTGACTGGTATCAGGATCACAATTATCATTTAACGGATGTGCTGGGAGCCGGCCTGAACTGGTCGCATGCAGGTGCCTGGGGGAGGAGCTCCCTGGGGGCAGATTTTCGACTTGAGCATATCTACAGCACTGTATTGGGCGAACCCATGGAAAGCCACAGGGAAGCCGGAGGATACAACGATGTGTATTATACCCATTCCTGGCAGCGAACAGGACTAAGCCTGATGGCCGAACACAGTTTCTACATCCGGAACTTTTCTTTGTCGGCAGGTATGCTTACCTGGCTCAACCCTGAGCTGGAGAATGGGGTAGGACTGTTTCCGGGAATAGATGCCGGATGGCAGTTTCTTCCTGCATGGCGATGGTTTGCCTCTGTGAATCGTACCCTGCGTCTGCCCACTTTTACCGACTTGTTTTACAGTGGGCCTACCAATCTGGGTAATGCTTTGCTGCAGCCCGAGAAAGCCATCTCCGCTGAAACCGGACTAAAAACCAGCCTCAATGGCTGGGCTTTTGAAATAGCAGGATTCAGGCGCTGGGGAAGAGATATGATAGACTGGGTGCGCCGACCCGGAGAAGAACAATGGAAAAGTATGAATCTTACCAGTGTTAATTTTACAGGCTTTGAAGCTGCTCTGGCATATCACAGTTTTGCATTGCTTCACCCACAATACCCGGCAACCATCTCTCTGCATTATACCTATTTAACTGCTGATAAATCAAGCGGCGGGTTCGTTTCCAATTACGTACTGGATTATCTTCAGCATAAAGCTGCATTACAGGCCTTTATTCCATTTGCTGCGCATTGGGGTGTTAGCACAAGTTTCGCCCGGATTGACAGGGCAGGCGCATATATGGTTTATGAAGGGAGTGAATTTATACGAATGGCCGGTTTTCAACCCTGGTGGTCGCTGGATGCCCGGTTTTTCTATCGCCATGGTGCTTTTGAGTTGTATACCGAAGTTACCAATGTGCTCAATGAACCCACCGTAAGTATTGCCAACGTGCCTCAACCCGGCAGATGGATTCGCATGGGGATAAAAACAGAACTGGGATTTTAACTTACCGGGAATTAACTGTCGTATTGAGGAATTTTATGAAAGCATGCTTTGGTTAGATTATTAAGGAGAAAGATTACAACATCAGGGTAGCAGGATAGATTTATCGTATGCTGCACCCATAAAGTAAAGACCGCAGCCGGGCACAGAATAACCCGCATTGCTGCGGTTTTTGCTTTCTATTATCTGCTTCATTTGCTCCGCATTGATTTTGCCCAGGCCCACATCCGTTAGGGTGCCTACGATAGCCCGTACCATGTTGCGCAAAAACCGGTTGGCACGTATGGTAAATATCCATTGGCAATCTTCCTTGCGCCAGTGAGCTTCTTCTATTTTACAACGATAATGCTTTACCTGGGTATTGCTTTTGGAGAAGCACTCAAAATCTTCGTATTCAAATAAAAGGGCCGAAGCTTCCTGCATGGCCCCGAAATCCATTTCCCTTTCCTGCAGCCAGGCCTTGTTGATGAGAAAAGGATCCTTACGACGGCTTATCCTGTATTCGTAGCTTCGGCTTATGGCGCTGTAGCGGGCGTGGGCGTCTGCCTGTACGGGGAACAGATCGTATATGGCAATGTCGGCGGGCAATATTCGGTTAAGTTTATAAACAAGATCTGCTTCCTGCAGCAGGGCAGGGGAGTGCAGGCTGTCAAAATGCGCAGTATATTTTTTGGCATGTACTCCGGTGTCGGTTCGGCCGGCTCCTGTAAGGCTTATCTTTTCGCGCAATACCATGGAAATGGCTTCTTCCAGAAGCTGCTGCACACATACTGCATTAGGCTGTATCTGCCAGCCATGGTAGGCTGTGCCATCAAAACCAAGCTCTATAAAATACCTGTAATGATTGTGCTCTTGCATATGCTGACTTTTGTGCAAACCTAAAGAAATTTTAATGATTATCCGCTTTCTTGCCAGAACTGTTTCTGAGAATAGTTTGTTCAATGATCAGAGAACACGAAAAATTCAGGGTAAAAGGTATTCGCAGGCAAAAAACCTTTGTGCCCTTCGTGCCTTTGTGGTGAAAAAAAGGGATCAACACAGCGTAAAATTTTTGGACCCATCACCGGCCCTTCCCTACAGGCAGGGAAGGGTGTTACTTTGGTATTCACATTACCTCATGGGGGAAGATTCGTTTATGCTGAAATATTTAAGAATCAAACTGGGGCAATAAATTTTTAACTCCTCATTTCGAAAAACTCAAAAACCTTGTACGCAGTACCACCTCTCCTTACTCGTAGGGAGGGGCCGGGGGTGGGACATGTCAAAAACAGTTCAAAGAAAACTTGTGGCAAGATTGCGGGTAACCAAAGAAATTTTTCCCAGGAAATTATTTAAGTGAAGATTCAGAAATAAAAAACACACCATAAAAGGTTGATATTCAGTAAAGTTAATTTCGAATTAAGAAATATTTATTTAGTATGGTTCTAAATTACGCATTGTGGGGTAAATAATTAAAGAAAAAATTATTTAAATAGAAAACCCTTCTTATATTTGGTGCGAAAACCAAACCCTAATAAACCAATCTAAAAACACATAATTAATTAATAGAAAGGGAATTCTATGACAAACATTGAAGAATTTGTAAAAAATCAGGCAGAACTACACGGCACTAAGCGCGAGAGCCTTATGCCCATTCTGCAGGCCGTAGTGCGCTCGGAGCGTTTCTTGTCCGAGGAGGCTATGGAAGCTATTGCCAAAGAGCTTGACATCAGCACCGCCGATGTCTACGGTACAGCCTCTTTTTACACTTTCCTTGATACCAAGCCCCGTGGCAAGTATATCATTCGTATATGCAAAACCATTACCTGCCACATGAAAGGTAAGGATGCCGTAATCGGTGCACTGGAAGATCTGCTAAAGATTAAGCTGGGAGAAACTACTTCCGACAAAAAATTCAGCCTTTTGCAGGCTAATTGCCTGGGATGGTGCCATAAAGGCCCCGTGATGCTCATCGATGATGAAGTATACCCCCAGGTAACTCCTGAATCAGCCGTGGAAATACTTCAGGAATACCTCAAAAAGAAGTAAAAAACCTGAAAAAAAATCTTTATTCATCTTACCAAAAGCACATTATTATGGAAAATAAAATAAAAAAGGTTGATCTTATATTCGAAAAAATCGATTATTTAGACATCCTTGACAAAACCTTTCAAAGAAACCAGGATGAAATTATTCTGGATGTTATTGACTCCGGATTACGCGGTCGCGGAGGCGCTGGATTTCCCACAGGGCTGAAATGGAAATTTGCCAAAAACGAAGAAGCAGAACAAAAATATGTTATCTGCAATGCCGACGAAGGTGAACCCGGCACATTTAAAGACAGGGAAATTCTAACCCAGGTGCCCGAAAAAGTACTGGCCGGTATGGCTTTGTGTGGAAAAGCTACAGGAGCCAATGAAGGCTATATTTACCTCAGGGGCGAATACAACTTTCTGTTGCCCAGCCTTAACGCGGCTATCGATAAGTTTCATGCTCATATGAAAGAGTTGAACTTCGATTTTACCATTCGCATAAATTCTGGTAGCGGAGCCTATGTGTGTGGTGAAGAAACTGCCCTGATGGAATCTATGGAGGGTAAGCGCGGTGAACCTCGCAATAAACCCCCGTTTCCCACTACTTCCGGTTTACTGGGTAAGCCCACTTCCATCAATAACGTGGAAACCCTGGTGTTTGCCCTTATGATTGCCAAGGAAGGGCCCACCAAGTTTAAAGAAATGGGAACCTTTGATTCAAGGGGCTCAAAAGTATTTTCTGTATCAGGTGATACCCCCAAGGCAGGTATTTACGAGCTGGAGCTGGGAATGAGTCTCGAAGACTTTGTCAATGAATTTGGCGATGGAGACACCAAGGCCGTGCAAATCGGAGGAGCTTCCGGCTTTTGCGTAGCACGTAAGCATTTCAAAGAAACCGTTATTGGTTTTGAAGGAATTCCTACCGGAGGATCTATGATGCTGTTTAACAGTACACGCTCCATGTATAATATTCTTACCGACTACCTTGAATTCTTCGAAGAAGAATCCTGCGGACAATGTACTCCCTGTAGGGTAGGCTGCCAACAACTCCTTAGAGGAATTGACGCTGTGAAAAAAGGAATCAGACCACCATCCTACCTGGATGAGTTGCAAAAGCTTTCAGAAACCATGAAGATAGCTTCCAAATGCGGTCTGGGCCAATCGGCCCCCAATCCTTTTAATTCAATCATCAATAATTTCAGGGAAGAGATCATCTACTAAGGTTGAGTCCTTTTGATGTCAAAACGCTGAATACAAATTTAACAAGGAGAAAAAATTATGAGTACATATAAAGTAAACCTGAAGGTTAATAATTTGTCCGTTTCTGTAGATGAAGGCACAACCATCCTGGAAGCCGCACGGCAATTGAACTTTAAAATTCCTACCCTGTGCCATCACGACGACCTTTGTGTGGCAGGAAACTGCCGCGTGTGTGTGGTAGAACAAACCGGAAACAGGATATTGCCTGCATCATGCGCAACGCCCGTTTCGGAAGGAATGGAAATTTTTACCAATAGCATGAAAGTGCGCCAGGCACGTAAAAACATCATTGAGCTCCTACTGTCCGAGCACAATGCCGATTGCACAAAATGCTTTAAAAGCGGATATTGTGAACTGCAGGAAGTTGCCAATGAATATCGCACCGGCGACCATGTTTACCTTGATGTAAGGGCGCAAAATAAAGTTGATATTTCATCCCCTTCCATCGAAAAGGATGATTCCAAATGTATCCGCTGCCAGCGCTGTGTGCGCACTTGTACACAACTGCAGTCTGTAAGTGCCCTAACTGTTTCGCACAAGGGTAAGGATATGAAAATTTCTACCTTCCTGGATAAGCCCATGAATGATGTGGTATGCACCAACTGCGGCCAGTGTATTAACCGCTGCCCTACCGCATCATTGATAGAGCGCAACTACATCGATCAGGTGTTTGATGCCATTTACGATCCCAAAAAATTTGTAGTAGTGCAAACCGCTCCGGCTACCCGTGTGGCTATCAGTGAAGAGTTCGGGATGGGACCCAACCGTTCCACCGGGAAAATGGTAGCTGCCCTACGCCGCCTGGGATTCGACAAAGTGCTGGATACCGACTTTACCGCCGACCTTACCATTATGGAGGAAGGTACCGAGTTGCTTACACGCCTCAAGGAAGCCCTGGTAGATGGCAAAGATGTCGCTCTGCCCATGATGACAAGCTGTTCGCCCGGTTGGATTAAATTTCAGGAGCATATCTTCCCCGAAATGCTTGATAATCTTTCTACCTGTAAATCTCCGCAACAGATGTTTGGTCCATTGGCCAAGACTTATTATGCAGAGAAGATTAACAAGAACCCTGCAGATATGGTTGTTGTTTCTATTATGCCTTGTACCGCCAAGAAATACGAAGCAGACAGGCCAGAGATGAGAGGCAGTGGCTATAAAGATGTTGACTTTGTGTTAACTACCCGCGAGCTGGGCCGTATGATTCACCAGGCAGGTATCGACTTTGAAAAACTTGATGACGAAAAGTACGACAGTATCCTGGGAGAATCTACCGGTGCTGCGGTAATTTTCGGTAATACCGGTGGTGTAATGGAAGCAGCCCTGCGTACAGCTTACGAGATTGTAACCGGACGCGAAGTGCCCTTTGCCAACCTCAATATCAAACCTGTAAGGGGTATGGAAGGCATTAAGGAAGCTGCCGTGAAAATTAAAGATGTAAAACCCGAGTGGAGCTTCCTGGAAGGAGTGGAATTGAAGGTTGCCATTGCGCACGGACTTGCCAATGCCAAAGAGCTTATGAATTCGGTCAAGGACGGCACTGCCAACTATCATTTCATTGAAGTAATGGGTTGTCCCGGCGGTTGTATTGGCGGCGGTGGTCAGCCTATTCCTACTAATATGGAAATCAGGAAAAAACGTGCAGCAGCCATTTACGAAGAAGATGAGCATCTGACCCTGCGTAAATCGCACGAAAACCCAGAAGTGACAGAAATTTACGAGTCATTCCTGCACAAGCCCCTGGGACATAAATCGCATGATTTATTACACACCCATTATACTCCCAGAAAACGTTATTAATTTAGTTGCCTGATAAACTATTGCCGGGTTTCTGCCCGGCAATAGTTTACTTTTATTACACCACCATCAATTATCCTTTCTGTAAAACAATTTCCCTGCAATGCTTTTAATGCCTGTCCGCGGGATAGGAGTACGGACATTTTCTATATAAAGGTGTAACTTCAACTAAGAATAAAGAATAATATACCTATTAAGCTCAGCTTTTAACATAAAAAATACATATTTTATTATTATTAAAAGCTTTTAT